>NZ_JBXWRL010000049.1:0-42615 GCF_059612885.1 Ruegeria sp. YKSD179
CTCTTTGTATTGCTTCCACCACTCGGGGTGCGTTTGTTGGGTTTGGGTGCCCCAGTACGTTAGGTGCTGGGAAATTCATCTGCAGTACAGGCACGGCGTGTGAACTTACTTGTTTTGCATCGGCAATGTTGTCTAGGCGAACAAACGGGGCACCTTCAGGTAGATGGTCTGCATCACCAATATAGATAAATGGGCAGCTGTCTTTTAGTTCGCCCCACGCTTTTGCCACAATCTCGGGCCCGATCCCAGCTGGTTCGCCGCAGCTAAGTGCAATGGGGCGTATCATTGTTCTACAATTGTGGCATCTGCGCGAAGCTGTTGCAGAAGGCTGTCGGCAAATGCTTCCAACCGTTGTTGTGTCAATGCGTTTGCAACGTCAGTACGCGAGGTTTCCTCGCCCATGTCTCGGGTTCGACTGCACAACATCAGAAAAACCAGCGATTGACCGTTGTTGCGGGTCAGCGTCGTAGATACCTCGTTCGCGTCAAGTTTTGCCAGCTCCAAGGAAACGTCTCGCGGGATTTCAGAAGGACTAGCTGAGATTCGTTCAAGCACCCCGGCTGGTTGCCCTTTTGCAATTCCATAAAGATCGTCGCAGGTGTCGATGTTTTCTTTCAGCTCTGCGGCCCGGGCCAGGCCTTCCGCTTTGCGGCCACCAGGCATGAAATACATCGCATAATCGATCTTGGAGTACTGCGGAGTGCCCGTTGCCACCTCGCGAATGCCGCGAAGCTGAAACAATGCGATTGCATTGGGCAACGTCAAAGGATCGGTAATCTCGCCGTTTTGAAGACCTAAAATGACAGGTTGTAACGCAGGCGGCAGGCTTGTGATCGCCAACCATTCCAAACGACCGCCGTTTTCCCGAGTTGCAGCTGCAGAATATTGTGTTGCAGCGGCGGAAAACGCGTCTTGCCCAGAAACCTGCGCAATTTCTTCTGCCAATGCTTCGACTTGCGGCAGCGTTTGTGGCGTCACAGGGATAATTATTTCTGACATCAGCACCTGAAGCCCGCCGCCGCCACCTTGTCCCATTGCGCGATCGATTTCCTCGTCGCTGGGACGCGCCTGAGAAATAAATCGAGAACTTATGAAATCCCGCCACGAAATTTGATCGGCAATGAAGTCCCGTACGGTTTCCTGTGCGATGCCAGCATCACCCAGTAACCGCAAGAACTGTTCCGATGAAAGATTTCCGCGTGCTGCGAATTCGTCAATCCCGTTTTGAACATCTTCTGCGGCGGCTTGAATGCCTGCCTCACGCATCGCCTGTTTGCGCAGACGGTCGTCGATCAGTGCTTGACGAACTTCGTCATCGCCACTGCCTGGCACGCCCAAAATCTCGAGAAACTGTTGCCGCTGGTCCAGTTCATACCAAGTCACGATGTCCTGATTAACCCGTATCGCCGGAGAGAACAGGCTTTGGCCTTGCACCGGGTTGGCCGCAAAAGGCACTAGCACGGCGGTAAGCATTGGCAATACCGGAATGCGGCACCAAAGGCGAAGCGCTTCTATGAAACTTGAGATCAACTGCATGTCTTCTTGTACTTCTTGCCACCGCTTTCAACAGAGTATCCGGTCATGGCTAGGGTAAAGCCGAATTCCGTCGTAGGCTCAATACTCGATGTTGAGGTGAAACGTCGAGTCAGGGTCACGCCAAATTGCACGCATTCGTTACGGTACGTTACGCCAAGCCCAGCTCGGATTGGTTCAGACTCGCTGAAATCATACCGAGCATAAGCCGTGGTCCGCCAGTTTTGATCGATAAGGTACCCACCGTTCAGCCAAAGCTCAGAGATTTCATCGCCACCGGTTTCCACCGGATCCGGTTCCAGCCAAACATAACTTCCGCTCAAAGAGGTGCCACCCTTTGACCAAGCCGTTCGAAGCTCTGCCTTACTAAAGCTTAGATCTGAGTTGAGTAGTCCGCGGGCTGCAACGGTCAAACCCTTGCCGTTTCGCAACTGCCCAGCCAAAAGCAGATCAGATGTTGTACCCTGTAAGCCAGAGCTCAGGGTAAAATCTGGATCGGCTTCTGATCGGAAGACCTGCCCGACTGTGGCCAGAGCCTCCCATCCGTTCGAGCGGTACCTAGCCCAATTCAATCCCACAACGGCCGTTGCCGAATCTTCTCGCCGATCCACGGCCGGAAAACGCGAAAGAGACAACAGGTTTCCCTGGTCGAATTCCTGAAATGTACTTTCGTCATTTGGCACATCTGAGTCCGACACATTAGCCCATCCCAATTGGACTATCGGTTCCAGAAATTGCCGCGCGCCGTTTTGTTCGCGCCGAACCATCGGATACCGCAAAGTCAAAGCCGCACGAGGGGCCGTGCGGGTGACGTTGCTGGGAAACGCGCTGTCATTTCGGATATCGAAGGTGTCGATCGCTGCGCCCAAGCGAACGTCGGTTCTTAGGCCCGTTACAAAAGTCCAACTGCGAACCCATTCTGCGTCAAATGTTGCTCTTGCAATATCACGGCCAATTACGTCCTCGGTGCTGGTGCGCTGGTGTGCGTGACCTATAAAGGCTAGCTGAACCTCGCCGCCAACCGACTTAGGAAAGTAGCGCTTTCGATAATTCAGATCGAATACGCGGGATGGGATCTCATCCTGCGGTTCGCGATCACGCAGCGATTCATAGTGGATAAATCCTGTTCGAAATGCCGTATCGCGCCTGATCCGTTCCACGGCTATTTCGCTGCGCAGTCGATCAGGGTTAAATGGGGTATAATCTGCAAGATATGCGTCGTCCGACGTGGTTCGGATATCGAATTTCAGCCGGTACCCCTTTCCAAGGCTGAACTGGCCATCTGCAAAAAAGTAACCGCGATTTTCATCCGGTCGTAAATCATCGCGCGTGAAAGCACCACGCAGGCGAATTCTGCCTCGCTTAAAGGCCTGTCGATATCGAAAATACACTGTACGCGTATTAGACGATATATACGGGGTCAGCGTCAGATCTTTGTGATCCCCTAGCCGGATGAAGTAGGGAACACGAATCCCGGTTCCCAATTGCGAAGTAGTCCGGATCGATGGGGTAAGAAACCCTGTTGCACGCTCTAGCGTCGGGTCGGGCAGGCGCAGGACCGGAAAATAAAATACCGGTAAGTCCATGATGCGAAGCTGAGCGCCTTCAAAATATAGCTGACGCTCGACCTGATCATGGGTAACTTTGCGAGCCCTGATTTGCCAAAGTGGTGATCGACCGTCGGCACATACATGGCAGGATGTTGCTGCGACTTTACTGAACTGAGTGTATCTGCCAGCAGCGCGTATGGCTTGTACAGAAGCGATCTGTATCTGCTGGTCAAATACCATCCGTGCGCCGGTTAGCAGCCCGTTTTGAATCTCGCTATCCAGCTCAGCCGAGTCCGCGAGAAGGGTTGTCTCTCCAGCCTCATCAAGGCGAATTGGGCCAGTCAGCGAAAGAGAACCTGTCTCACGGTCGTAGACAACACTTTCAGCAGTCAACTTAATGTCGCCTTGATAGGCTTCGACATTGCCTTCGGCGACCAGTTTGTTGTCTGGCGTGATGAATATTTTGTCAGCCACCAGCAGCGCGGGTGTGCCCGCCGCGGTATCGGAGGTTTCCGGGTTCCCACTGTCAGATTGAGCCGACCCCTCTGTAGGCTGGGACAGGATCAAAACACCGCTGAGAAGCAGCGACAGCAATGAACGCATCAGCCGTCCTCCACATGCAGCAGCAACCCGAGTGAAAGAAAAATTCCGGCAATGGGTGGCGCCCAAGCCGAAATCATGATCGGCAATTGTCCGTTTTCGCCCAAAATTTGCGCAAAATTTCGCACGAAATAGACGGAAAACCCCAGTAGTACTGCTGTAAGAACGGCGATGCCCGTGCCGCCAAAACGCACGTGGCGCATAGTAAACGCTGCTCCGATAAGAACCATCGAAACCAAAAACAACGGTCTGGCCAACTGCGCCTGAAGCCAGACCTCGTACTGTTTGGTCGAAAACCCAGCTTCGCGAAGATCGCGTATCAGTTGGGGCAGATCATAAATCGAAACGGAGTCTTGCCGCCCCAACCTGCCTATGATTTTGTCCCGCGTTAAAGTGGTAGGCAGGTTCAGTGTGTCATGGGTGACCGAGGCCGCTTCGGGATTCAGATCGTCCTGAATTGTCCACACTTTTGCTTGCTGCAAGGCCCATTGGCCATCTTCCAATACTGCCCGATCTGCGGTAATCTGCTCGGTCGGAATTCCGTTGGGTCCAAATGCAATGACTGTCACATCTCGCAGGCCAAGTCTTTCGCCGTTTAGTGTGCCCCGGGCGTGAATGACGGATTGCCCCGTATTTGTGCCCTGCCGCAGCCATAGCCCCTCTCGACTGATAGACAGGGTCGAATCACCGTTGTTGCGATATCCGTCCGATAGTCTCCGAAACTCTTCAGAAGTGGCAGCTGCTATTGGGTTCAGCAAGGCAACAGCAACCGCGCCGATCAATAGGGCCAGTACTGCCGGCGCAACGAGCACTCGGAGACCAGACCTTCCAATAGCCCTTGTAACGACAAGCTCCGAGCTGCGTGCCAAACCGACGAACAACGCAATGGTGGTCAGAATTACTAAAAGCGGAAGCATCTCACTTATCGCGGCGGGTGTATTCAGCAATGTAAGCTGGAGTAATTGCCCAAAGGACAGATTTGCATCGTCGAAACGTCGTACCTGCTCGACCAAATCAATCAGGATAATCAACGTGAGAAAAATGCCGCCAATCACAAAAAAGTTTTGCATGAAGCGGCGGGCAAAGTAACGGTCGAGGATCACGCCTGCGCCCCCGATCCAGCTTGAACATTGGCAAACGCCCGGCTCGCGTCCCGGCATAAAGACATGCGCGACGGCCTATTGCTGCCGATTGGTCTCAACTTTGTTCCCCCGAGCCTGCCGGTTATTTTCCGGAGACCTTAATGCAATTGCCGGGCGGGGAAAACTGCTATCTGGTCAACCGGGGCGGCGCGAGCTAGGTCTTGGTCAACACATTCTTGAGGAGCATGATATGAGCAGTCTGGTACCGGTGCGTTTTCAACCCTTCGACTTGGATTTGATGGCAGAGGCAAACGGGCGAGTTGTGGTGATCATTCCGTCCGAGGGGAAATTGGGGCCAGCCGCACGCCGGGCCAACCGTTTAACCAAGGGCGCGGTTGCCCGGATGGTGGCAAGCGAGCGCTTTGAAAAGGTGAAAAACGGCGATGTAATCACGCTGGCATGGCCAGGTGGTATGCAGGCCGAAGCGCTTGATATCTTGGTGTTGCCGCGTCGTCCGGAGCAAGCCGAAGCGCGCAAAGCCGGCGCGAAACTCGCCAAACTGGCGGGCGCAAAAAGTGTGTTGGTCATGGCAGGTAACCAGATGCAAACTGACCAACTTGCACTTGGCATTGTTCTGCGAAGCTATGATTTCGATGCGCACAAAACCAAGGTCACCGAACCGGTTAAGGAAATAACCATCAGCCACAATAAACCCGAAGAAGTAGAAGCCACGTTTGAACCTCTGTACGCGGTAGCGGACGGGGTGCGCATGACTCGCGATTTGACCAATGAGCCAGCGAATATCTTAACTACCTCCGAATTTGCAAATCGCTTGGCTGAAATGCAGGACTTAGGCCTTGAGGTCGAAGTTTTGGAAGAAGACAGATTGGCTGATCTTGGTATGCGCACGTTGCTAAGTGTCGGTCAGGGCTCGGTCAGTCCTTCAAAAGTTGTTGTGATGCAATGGAAGGGCGGAGAAACCGATGATGCGCCGCTCGCTTTGGTGGGCAAAGGTGTTGTGTTCGATACGGGCGGAATTTCGCTAAAGCCTGCGGGTGGTATGGAGGACATGACCATGGATATGGGGGGTGCCGGCGTTGTTGCGGGCGCTATGCGAGCCCTTGCCAAACGAAAGGCCAAAGCCAACGTCGTGGGTCTGGTAGGTTTGGTGGAAAACATGCCGTCGGGCAACGCAACGCGCCCGGGTGACGTGGTCAAATCAATGAAAGGCGATACAGTTGAGATTATCAACACCGATGCAGAGGGCCGCTTGGTCCTTTGCGACGTAATGTGGTACGCGCAGGATCGGTTTAGTCCTGTGGGAATGATCGATCTGGCCACTCTTACTGGGGCTATCATCATTGGTCTGGGGCACGAAAACGCGGGTGTGTTTTCAAATAATGATGTGTTCTGCGACGCCTTTCTAAAGGCAGCCAAGGATGAGGACGAAGGCGCGTGGCGGATGCCGTTGGGCAAAGCATATGACGATTTGTTGAAATCCCGCATAGCCGATATGAAAAACGTGGGTGGTCGTTCTGCAGGCTCGATCACTGCCGCACAATTTCTTCAGCGCTTTGTGAAAGAAGAAACTCCTTGGATACACTTGGATATTGCCGGAGTCGCGTCGGTCAGCACCGAGACATCTTACGCTCCGAAAGGTGCAACTGGTTGGGGTGTTCGTGCACTGAGCCGTTTTGTCCAAGACAACTTCGAGTAACACGATGGGCGCCGTCTATTTCTATCACCTGACCCGACACCCGCTGGAAAAAACGCTGTCGGTTCTTTTGAACAAGGCGCGGCAAGCGGGGTGGCGGATCGCAGTGCGAGGGACAGACCCTTCGCGTTTGGATTGGTTGGATGAAAAGCTGTGGCTGGGTCCCGAAGAGACATTTCTGCCGCACGGTCGGGCAGGGGGGCCACACGATGCTGATCAGCCGATTTTGCTGACTTCAGATCAGAAGGCTGTAAACGACCCAACCTGCGTCATGACGGTGGATGGGGCTAATGTTGATCCAGGGGAGGTCAATAAACTTGAACGGGTTTGCGTTTTGTTCGACGGAAACGACGACGTCGCGGTGCAAAAGGCGCGTGACCAATGGAAAGCTTTGACCGAGGCGGGGTGTTCCGCGCAGTATTGGTCCGAGGCTTCGGGTCGATGGGAAAAAAAAGCCGAAGCCTAATCTATTTAGCCAAAAGTGAATTTTAGGAGACATTCTGATGGAAATGAAACCTCTGGGTCGCACCGGTATTATGGTGTCGGATTTGTGCCTTGGCACAATGACGTTTGGAACACAGACCTCAGAGCCGGATTCGCACCGCCAAATGGATATGGCCTTGGCCGCTGGGATCAATTTTATCGACGCCGCCGAGATGTATCCGGTCAACCCGGTCGCGAAGGAAACCGTAGGACGCACGGAAGAGATTTTGGGTAACTGGAATGCCGCCAATCCTTCGCGAAGGGGCGAATGGATTCTGGCCACCAAACACTCAGGCGAAGGATTTATGCATGCCCGAAATGGCGCGCCGATCTCGGCCGAGACCATTCCAGAAGCCATTGAAGGCTCTTTGAAGCGGTTACAGACCGACTACATCGATCTTTACCAGTTTCATTGGCCCAACCGGGGCAGCTACATGTTTCGCCAGAACTGGCATTACGATCCTTCCGGAGGCAACCGGGATGCAGTGCTTTCGGAAATGCGTGGATGTTTGGAGGCGCTTAAACAACAAGTGGAAAAGGGGAACATCAGGGCCTTTGGCTTGTCTAACGAAAGTGCGTGGGGCACGGCGCAATGGTTGCGGTTGGCGGATGAAACAGGAGGTCCCCGGGTAGCATCCATTCAAAACGAGTATTCGTTATTGTGCCGGCTATTTGATACCGATCTTGCGGAACTTTGTTTGTTTGAAGACGTTGGATTAATGGCTTTTTCACCTTTGGCCGCAGGTTTTTTGAGCGGTAAATACCAAAATGGATCGGTGCCGGACGGTTCTCGTATGTCCTTAGTGCCTCAAATGGGTGGTCGAAAGTCTGAGCGAGTGTTTGATGCAGTCTCAGCCTACCTTGAGATCGCTGATCGCCATGGTTTGGACCCGGTGCAAATGTCTTTGGCCTGGTGTCAGGCGCGGCCCTTCATGATGTCGGCGATTTTCGGAGCAACTACCGAAAACCAATTACAGCATATTCTTAACGGCGCGGATCTTAAATTGTCGGGCGAAGTACAAGCTGAAATTGCCGAGGCTCACAAAGCGCACCCAATGCCATATTGAACCAGGCGACATTGGTGAACCCGGCCGGGATTGATATGCCCAACAGCGCGATAGGTTGATTGCGTCTCAGTGAGGCATCGGTTGGTTGCTTTCTTGCCGCAGGTCCCTTGCTGAAACACCATGTGCGGTACGAAACGCTCGGGCAAAGCTGGATTGCGAAGAAAAACCAGTTGCTTGCGCCACATCCATCAACGGCATCTGACTGTCGGTTACAAGGCGCCGTGCCTCCGCCAACCGTAGCTGCAGATAATGGTCTTGTGGCGTAGTATTATAGCGTAATCGGAACTGTTGTTGCAACGAGCGAGGGCTCGTGCTCAAAGCCGTGGCAATTTCCGCCAATGGTAAAGGATCGCTCAGCGCAGATTGCATCAGAATATTCGCCCGTGCCGTTAAAGTCGTATTCAGATTTTCTGCACCGACCTGTGCCACCGTTTGTTTTGGCTTAATCGCGATGTCTTGCTGAAACACGGCGGACACTCGACTGGCGAAACCAGCACCCAATCGGGCGGCCAAAATTTTTACAACTAAATTTATGGTGGCTATCGACCCACTGGAGGTCAAACGGCCAGGTGAGATTGTGAATGGATCGGTACTGATTTCAACCAAAGGGAATCGAGCGGCGAAAGGTGCTTGATCTTCAAGCCGAGGGGTCGCTGCGTGGCCATCCAGTAATCCGGCTTCTGCCATTAGCCATTGCCCACCATCAATTCCGGCTAACGTTGCGCCGGTGTCGGCAATGCGTTGCAATCCGGCCAACAGACTTGGGTTGGCTTGCCGAGCAATTTGAAAACCTGCAATCACTATCAACAAGTCACATCGACGCAAACGCGCCAACGGAACCCCCTGAACAGGCAAGGCGCTTGTCAACATTACGACCTCCGGCGTGGGTGTTACATAATCCCAGTCAAATACCGGGTGGTCTGCTAGCCGGTTGGCAGCGCGCATTGGGTCGACGACTGAGGCAAAGCTAAGCGTATTGCACTCATCCAAGACGAAAACGGCTGTCTTCAGAGCGCGATGTTCGGGTTCAAGGATACTTTTAGCGGATTTCATCAAGTTCGATTCGCATTTTGCCAAATTCTGACACCAAGGCTGCGTCGGATTCGGACGGTAAAGCAAATCGGAATCGGGGGAGAAACCTGGGGATAAGGTGTAGCAGAACACTGTATGTTTTGGGGATAACTAAATCGTAGAACAGTCAAAGCAACACGAACCGCGCGACCCCTCGGTCGCGCCCACTCTTTCAGTTCAAAGTGGGTGCGCGTTACCCTTGGTTGGGTCCACGAATCTGGCGAATAGTTTGGCGAACTGCCTGCCAATCCTTCGCTTCTTGTTGGTTTCCGGCAGCCTCACATTCGCGCATCTTCTTTGCGGCCTCAGCTTCGGCACGGTCGCCATGAGCTGAATACAATGCTCGCGCATATTCGGCGGTTTTGAGTGCGTCCATTTCTGTCATCCTCCGTTACTTGGGCGGAATACCCGAATGTTCACGCATGGCGATTATACTACAGGTGTGAAGGGATCGCATCATTTGGGTTTTGCTTCGGTAAATATCTTCTGGCGCAGCCGCCTGAGGTGGGCTGGGAAGTCCCTGGCAGTCATATCAGCTTCACGCACTAACGTATCAAAATGATGGGTAAAAACCTCGATCCTGTTGCGATCGCGAAAGGCCATGTAATGACCGCCAGTGTAAAACGCGCATAACATCGGGCCAAAGATCGTCATGGGTGCTGAATAGAGACGTTTGGCGTCAAAGAGATAGACGCGCAGTCGCGGATAAAGTTGTTCGCAAAGTTCCAGCATGTGATCAATTTGATCCAGCCGGTTATCGAGTGACAACCCTTCGTAATAACCTGTGGCATGCACCAAGCTATGAATTTCATACAAAGGCATGGCGATTTCATAGTCTGACTGAGCGCTGCGCATCCACTCCAATCTGTCGGCGGAAGCTCCGATCGCCTGATCCGCTGTACGGCCTAAATGAGGCGCATATTCCCACTCCAAAACCGCACGCGTTTTGAGCATATCAGGCATGTTTGCGGGTACATACCTGACTTTGTATCCCGCGGCCTCGCGGTGCCACTCGAAAATCCGTTCGTCGACAAGCGCTCGCGGGGCCTTGGTCAGCGTTAATGAACTTGCCAGTAATTCAGCGGCACTTTCCGGTCGGTCGGACAAGCTAAGCAGCCAATCTGCCGAGACTCCTAAGGCTGACGCGCAGGACCCCACCACGTGAGCATTTGGTAACCGAGCGCCAGAGTCAGTAAGTAGTTGCGAAACGGTGGACCGATCCACAGCGATGCTGCGGGCCAGAGCGCTTTGGCTGACATGTCGATTCTCCATGGCCCGAGCCAGCCGCAGGCGAAACTGCGCAGCACGATCGCGTTTGTCCACTTTTTCCGTCATTCGCAGATAAATATCACATTTGATTAGTTATGTTAATCATATTCAGAATATTCAATTTCTAGGGCGATATGTAACGATTTAATTAACGAAACAATAATGGGGTCCGGAATGGAAACGCGACGAAGATCGGTCGTGAAAGCAATCGTTTGGAATGCGATGGGATTGGTGGTCATGACCATTGTCGGCTTGATCGCCACGGGTTCAGCCGCCGTTGGGGGCGCTGTTGCCGTGGTAAATACGGCCGTTGGGCTGACAATGTATGTGTTCTATGAACGCGTCTGGGCGAACATATCGTGGGGGCGCAATGGTTGAATCTTCGACTCCAAAATCGCCAGAGTGGGGCACATTCGTCCTAATAGTTGCATGTTATTTGTCTTGGCTGGCAGTCGTGTTTTGGCTGGCAGATTGGTCTCTTTTGCTGGCGGTCCCGACGATGGGATTAGTGGCGGCTATGCATTCTTCACTGACACACGAGGCACTGCACGGACATCCATTTCGAGCCAAGTGGATGAATGAGACGCTGATGGCTCTGCCGCTGACATTATTCGTCCCATTCAACCGTTTCCGTGACCTGCATTTGGCTCATCACCAAGATGCAAATCTGACTGATCCATATGACGACCCAGAGTCGAACTATCTTGATCCAAAAGTCTGGGCTTCCTTGTCCCAATGGCAACAGCGATTGTTCAAGATAAACAATACTCTGTTAGGGCGCATTACTCTTGGCCCTGCGATCGGACAATCGGCTTTTTTACGCGAAGAATGGAAAGGGTTTTTAAACGGGGATCGTGCAGTTCTGTTGGCTTGGGCCTTGCATATTCCGGGCGTAGTCATAGTGCTATCGATCGTGGCGTATTCATCGATGCCAGTTTGGACCTTTGTCTTAGCGGCTTATCTCGGCCTTGGATTGGTAAAAATCCGGACGTTTCTAGAACACCGCGCACATGAGAAGTCCCGTGCAAGAACAGTCATCGTCGAGGATAGAGGGTTTCTTGCTTTTTTGTTTTTGAACAATAATTTACACGTCGTTCATCATATGAATCCGTCCGCTCCGTGGTACCGGTTGCCTGCGTTGTACCAAACAGGCAAAGAAAGGTATCTGGCTTGTAACGAGGCGTATGTCTACCGTTCATACGGGCAAATTTTTTGCGAATACTTTTTGCGGACAAAAGATCCTGTGTCGCATCCTCTCTGGCCAAAGCATTGATTTGAGGACAAAAGGGTCTCCATGAGCTTATGGATTCCCGTCACAATCGCTGCAGCAATATTCCAGACTGTGCGCTTCATGCTGCAGAAATCTCTGAGCAGCGTGAAACTGTCAGCCGCAGGTGCGACTTTTGCCCGATTTGCCTATTCCATGCCCGTCGTCGTTTTGGCATTGGGTATTGCTTTGCTGGCGACCGATCATAGCATACCTGCTCTCAATACGAGGTTTTGGCTCTTTGCAGTAATAGGTGGGACAACGCAAATTCTGGCGACGATCTGTGTCGTGGCTTTGTTCAAACAACGTAACTTTGCTGTTGGCATCACTTTCAAGAAGACCGAAGTCATCCAGACGGCAATTGTCGGATTTTTCGTTCTTGGGGATGAGGTTTCAGCAGCAGCGCTGTTGGCAATATTGCTTGGCCTTTTGGCAGTTTTGCTACTGTCGAAATCACCGGGCGGCGATTTGGTTTGGTGGAGGAACCTTACAAACCGCGCCTCGCGACTCGGTCTGGGTTCGGGGGTTTTGTTTGCCTTTTCATCGGTCAGTTATCGCGGCGCCTCGCTGGAGCTAGGGGAAATTGATGCTTGGTTTCGCGCTCTGGTCACTCTTGCCGTTGTCGTGACCTTTCAGTTTATAAGCATGGCATTGTGGATGCTGTGGCGCGATCGGGCCGAATTGCATGCTGTTTGGCAAACCCGAAGAACTGGAGTCTTCGTGGGACTGACCAGCTTAGCTGGGTCATTTTGCTGGTTTCTGGCGTTCACGCTTCAAAACGCGGCTTACGTCAAGGCGCTTGGGCAGATCGAACTGATCTTCAGCCTGCTCGCATCCATTCTGTTTTTTCGGGAAACCGTCACCCAACGAGAAATCGCGGGTATGTCATTGTTGGGTTTATCGATACTCGCACTAGTGCTGGCAATTTAGCTTGCGCGACGCTCGTCAAAGCTCAGCGCGATAAAACTTGGCAGGTGATCGCCCATTCCGATAACTGCGGGTCCACTTTCTTCGCGCCTACCACGTGGTTTAGCCTCTTTATCTCTTTTTCGGTCGCTCTTTTTGCTGTCAGAAGCTCGCGACTTCTTTTCGGTTTTTTGCGTGTCTTCCTTGGGCTCTTCGAACTTAACCGGATTGTCGATATGTGGAATTTCTTTCTGGATCAGCTTTTCGATGGCATCCAGTGCCTTTTCATCACGTTTCGAACAGATTGTAACCGCCTTGCCCTCGCGCCCTGCGCGACCCGTACGGCCAATCCTGTGCACATAGTCTTCGGCATGGCCGGGAACGTCAAAGTTGAAGACATGGCTGACCGAAGGGATATCCAGCCCTCGTGCAGCCACGTCCGAGGCAACCAGAAGGCGCAATGAACCGTCGCGGAAGCCATCCAATGTCTTCATTCTTTGGGACTGGTCCAGATCACCATGAATGGCAGCAGAATTGTATCCGTGCTTTTTCAATGACTTTGCACAGATATCTACATCTGTTTTGCGGTTGCAAAAGATTATTGCGTTCGTGCAGCTTTCACCTTCGGCATCGATCAACGCGCGCAGAACTTTGCGTTTGGCACTTGCTTCGCGGTCCCGACGGCCGCCTTTAAACATCACGACGCCTTGTTCGATAGTCTCAGATGCGGTTGCCTGACGCGCAACCTCGACCCGGGCGGGGGCAGAAAGAAAAGTATCGGTAATCCGCTCGATCTCGGACGCCATGGTTGCAGAAAAGAACAGGGTTTGGCGCGTGAAAGGAGTCAGTGAGAAAATGCGCTCGATATCGGGAATGAACCCCATGTCCAGCATACGGTCGGCCTCATCCACCACCATGATCTGCACACCGGTCAGAAGAAGCTTCCCTCGTTCAAAGTGGTCCAGTAAACGTCCGGGAGTTGCAATAAGAACGTCTACACCGCGGTCGATCAGTGCATCCTGTTCCTTAAAGCTAACACCGCCAATCAACAGCGCTTTGGTCAGTTTAAGATGTTTGGAATAGGTGTCAAAGTTTTCGGCTACTTGTGCTGCCAACTCCCGTGTCGGACAAAGCACAAGCGAACGTGGCATGCGCGCGCGTGCTCTTCCACGAGCCAGCAACGTGATCATCGGTAACGTGAAACTGGCGGTTTTTCCTGTACCAGTCTGTGCGATGCCTAACACATCTCTCCCTTCTAGTGCGGGCGGAATCGCACCTTCCTGGATTGGTGTAGGCGTTTCGTATCCGGCTTCCTCAACGGCTTTGAGGACCTTTGGGTTCAGGTTCAGTTCGTTAAATTTTGTCATCTATGTCCGGTTCATGCGGACACTATACCTGGCCCGCGCGTCTGTGAGTGTGCCGGGCCCGGATGGCCACGTGCATTTTGCACGGTTCGGCTTGGGCGGGACATAACAAAATCGTCAGGAAGGGTCAAATGAAGTCATTTTAACTTGGCCGTGGCGCGGCCAAAACAGGATTTTTTGCAACAATTCAGGCGGTTCCGGGAAAATGTTTCTTGGCTTCTGCAGGCAAAAGCCGTGTCGCCGCACGCCCAGCCGCGTTCTTACAAATGTGCCTAATTCTGCCTTTCAAGGATTCCGTCGTAGCAACTGCTAAAATTCGCTGACGTGATCCAGAATACTATTTCGGTTTTTGTAATGCTGTATTCGACCGAAGATGCTGCGTGGATCGTACATTACCAATTTCAACATTCGGAAACCCAATGGACGCAGCACAGGATCGTTTTCAGCATACCGCCACAACCGCGCAAGCAATGTTCTGTCCAGATCACCAGTACGCAGCGAGTATCCCGGCATATCGAAAGCCAGAGGAAGCTGGTCATGTTCTTCTCTGCCGATATCGAATGCCTTGTCGCAGGGTTGCAGGGATACACGCCTCTCGCTGTCATGTAGCTTAATAAGATCGAAAAGAAGGCTTAGGCTTTGCCCTCCGAGCCGTTGTTCGATAGTTTGGCCGTGATCCGCGAAGGTTGTCGCGCTTGAAATTAGCCACCGAACGGGCAGGTCCCCAGCCAAAACCGCACCTTTTTCCGACCAAAGTCTAAGAAAAAGGTCCCGTGCCTGAGTTGGAGCTGGCGCACGGCGCAAAAGCGCGACGCAAATCGCATGAGTTAGTAAAAGTTGCGACTGGCCCACAAACTCCTGTTGCAAAGAATGCAGCTTTTTACTCGCGTCCCTGCGATTGTCGAATATCGCTTTCGGGTCTGGTTCGGCCACACGAAGCTCACTTAACTTATCCAAGTCGACGTCTGGGACGGGCAACACCTTTTCAGGAAAGAGATAAGGCGCCTCCCGTCGTTCCAGGTGATGCATTATCGTATAGAACCCGCCGGGATAGTTTTCCTGATCGATGTCTTGCATGAACGAAACCTATATTCGCGCGCGCTGCCCTTGCAAGGTGGTTCAGGTCATCATTTCCTTGGTCGCAGTGAGGCTCAGCAACGGAAAATCACGTTCGACTCGGTCGATATCCCATTGTAACCGTGTAAGATAAACGATGTCGCCATCGTGATCATGCGCTATGTGCTGTTTGTTGGCATTCACGAACTTCTCAACCTCGGCCTTGTCACCACTTACCCACCGGGCCGAAGTGAACTGAGACGCTTCGAACCTGACTGGCAGGCCGTATTCCATCTCGATCCGGCTAGCCAGAACCTCGAACTGAAGGGCGCCGACAACTCCAACTATAAAGCCCGATCCGATGGAGGGCTTGAATACCTTTGCAGCACCTTCTTCAGCGAACTGCATCAAAGCTTTTTCTAGGTGCTTCGCTTTAAGTGGATCGCCAGCCCGGACGCCTTGAAGTAGCTCGGGCGCGAAGGATGGTATACCTGTGACACGCAGTGCCTCGCCTTCTGTCAGCGTGTCGCCGATGCGAAGCTGACCGTGGTTAGGTATTCCGATGATATCACCGGCCCAAGCTTCTTCTGCCAGTTCGCGGTCCGAAGCCAGAAATAGCACCGGATTTGAAATTGCCATCGGTTTTTTTGACCGTACATGCGTCAGCTTCATGCCGCGTTTGAAGTGGCCAGAGGCCATGCGGACAAAGGCGACCCTGTCGCGGTGCTTGGGATCCATATTGGCCTGAACCTTGAAAACAAACCCCGCAACCTTCTTTTCATCCGGTGCGATCTGGCGGGGTTCGGCTGACTGCACCTGGGGTTGCGGTCCATAAGTTCCAATGCCCTCCATAAGTTCCTTAACACCAAAGGAATTGATGGCTGAACCAAACCATATGGGCGTCATATGACCTTCGAGCACGGCCTGCGGGTCGAGCTTGGGCAACAGTTCCCGCGCCATTTCAACTTCTTCCAGCAGCTTTTCCAAAAGGTGCTCGGGCACATGCTTTGCAAGCTTTGGATCGTCAAGCCCTTCGATTTGAATGCTTTCTGCCACCTTGTTGCGGTCGGCTCGGTCCATCAGCTCTAGCCGATCGCGCAATATGTCATAGCAACCAATGAAATCCCGGCCGACGCCGATGGGCCATGAGGCAGGCGTGACATCGATTGCCAACATTTCTTGGATTTCGTCAATAATCTCGAAGGTATCGCGGCTTTCACGATCCATCTTATTACAGAAAGTTAGAATAGGTAGGTCGCGCAAACGGCAAACCTCAAACAGTTTTTGCGTTTGGCTTTCTACGCCCTTAGCGCCGTCAATCACCATCACCGCCGCGTCAACTGCAGTCAGGGTGCGATAAGTGTCTTCGGAAAAGTCACTGTGGCCTGGGGTGTCAACCAGGTTGAAGCGGAAGTTGGCGTAATCGAAAGACATAGCCGAGGCAGACACTGAAATGCCCCGATCCTTTTCCATTTGCATAAAGTCGGACCGGGTGCGCCGTGCCTCGCCTTTGGCGCGTACCTGACCGGCCATCTGAATGGCGCCACCATACAGAAGGAATTTTTCGGTAAGCGTCGTCTTGCCCGCGTCAGGATGCGAGATGATCGCAAATGTTCGACGCCGGGCGATCTCGGGCGGTAAGACGGGTTGGTTCGAGGCACTATCAAGCATGAGCGCGCATATAGGCGGGGAATCCTGCCGAAGCAAGACAAAGGGGGTGTTCCGAATCAGATGGCTATGCGAAAAAGAACATATAGTGAACAAATTTTGGAGTAGGCTGATGAATTTGAAGGAAATCGCAGATGAACTCGTTGCTGGATGCAGGGAAAACCGGGCGAAAGCAAATTTGGACAAGCTATATGCCGTGGACGCTGTGTCGGTAGAAGCAGCGGACATGCAGGGCATGGGACGTGAGGCGCATGGTCTGGACGCGATACGCGGAAAACACGATTGGTGGGAAAACTCGACCGAAGTGACGGGAGGTTCTGTAAGTGATCCGTTTTTACACGGTGATGATCGGTTTGCGGTGATTTTCGAAGTGCAAGGCTCGATGAAGGAAAGCGGTGAATCTTTCGATATGCGCGAAGTAGCGATTTATTATGTTTCCGACGGCAAGATCGTGCGTGAGGAATTTTTCTACTGATTTTTGAACAACTAACAACTCGGCCATTCTGGTCTTCCTCGTCGGGCCGGTGCTAGTGTCCGGCAAACAATGATTGGGAGGATCAGAATGGATTTGGGTATTCGCGGAAAACGAGCACTGGTTTGTGCCAGCAGCAAAGGTCTTGGGTTTGGTTGCGCAGAAGCGTTGGCGGCGGCGGGTGTTGATCTTGTTATGAATGCGCGAGGGGCCGAAGCGTTAGAAGTATCGGCGGATCGGATCCGAAGTGAACATGGCGTTACAGTTAAGACAGTGGCCTGTGATGTGACTTCTGCAGATGGGCAGGAACAAGTTATCCAAGCGGCAGACGGCGTCGATATTCTGGTAACAAACGCTGGCGGTCCGCCGCCGGGAATGTGGTCTGACTGGGACCGCGAAGACTTCATCATGGCTCTCGACGCCAACATGTTGACACCGATAGCATTCATGAAAGCGTTGCTGCCAAATATGATGGAAAATGGTTGGGGCAGGGTCGTAAATATAACCTCGCAGTCGGTGCGGGCACCAATCGCTGTTTTGGGTCTTTCGAATGCGGCACGTACCGGGTTAACGGGCTATGTCGCAGGCACCTCACGTCAAGTGGCGCCCATGGGCGTCACTATCAATAACCTTTTGCCAGGTATTCACGATACTGACCGGGCGAATTCACTGGACAGTGGCGTTGCGGCGCAGAAGGGGATTTCGATCGACGAAGCACGTGCCGATCGCGCCGCTACGATACCAACTCGGCGTTACGGGACGCGACAGGAGTTCGGTGCCGCTTGCGCATTTCTTTGCTCCAAACATGCAGGTTTTATCGTTGGACAAAACATCCTGCTTGATGGCGGGGCGACCAATATTACGATGTAACCATGACACAGAATTTCTCGCTTAAAGATCAATTATTTAATGCCGATAGCACTGGGTATCTGGCCGGGCTATTCGCGGCAGCGGACCCGGCCTTTGATGCAGCGGCATTTGAAGCCCGGGTTATGTCGCGGCTAACGGAACTTGAATTGAAAGAGCGGATGGTCTGGATAGCCGAGTGTCTGGCGGAAGCAATTCCAGGTGATTTGCCCGATGTAGCAGAAGTGATTCTTAAGGCATTGCCTCCGCCACTGGACCCAAACAAGACGGACGATGACTTTGGAGATTTTATCTTTGGCCCGATCGGCGACTGGGTCGTAGCCGTGGGTTCGGACCACCCCGAACTGGCGTTGGATGTTTTCGAGGAGGTAACCCAACGTTTTTCAATGGAGTTGGCAATCCGTCCTTTTTTGAACAGTCATCCCGATCTGGTTATGGTGCGCATGCAAGAATGGGCTCAGCATGACAGTTATCACGTGCGGCGACTGGTCAGCGAAGGTACCCGTCCGCGTTTGCCTTGGGGGCAGGCGGTTGGGCTGGACCTCTCCGATCCGCTACCACTGCTGGATCGCCTCCACAGCGATAACACGCGCTATGTGACACGATCTGTCGCCAACCATTTGAATGACATAACTAAAAAAGACCCTGATCTGGCGTTAGATCGGTTGCAGGAGTGGCGCGATGCGGCACGGCAGGACCAAGATGAACTACAGTGGATGACTTCTCATGCATTGCGGGGGTTGGTGAAATCTGGCCACTTTCGTGCAATGAAGATGTTGGGCTTCAATCCTGAAGCGGACATTGCTGCGAAGGTTCAGGTGGACGGTGAAGCTCGGATTGGCGGAGCGTTAGAGTTCACTGTAGAGCTATCAGGGGATAAGGGCCAAGGGGTTCTTGTTGACTATATCGTTCATTTTCAACGCCCTGGTGGGAAAATCTCGCCTAAAGTTCATAAGCTGAAGCAAGCGACTTTGACTGATGGAAATGTGACATTACGGAAAGTCCACAAACTGAAAGGCAATGCCAGTACTTTCACGCTCATACCCGGTGCGCATCGGCTGGAAGTTCAGGTCAACGGACGTATTCTAACTGCGGTGGATTTTGAACTTTTGGACTGATCCACATTATTTTTTCTAAAACTTCTAGCTGCTTAGCGAGTTTTCGACCCTTTGGGGATTGTCAAAATCTGCAAAGCTTTACTATCTATTTCGCCCGGACCTTAGCGATACCGATTGCCTGCTGCTGACAACTTGCACCTGCGGGGCGGTATTGCTATCCCCGCTAAAGCCCGATTGATTTGATCGGGAAATGCAACGGGGTCCATCGGTGACAGAGAACGCAGCTCCTCCTCGTCTGGAAGTCCACAATCTTGTTGCCCGTTTCGGTGGGCGGACTGTAGTCGATGGTGTGTCTTTAAGCGTGCACGCCGGTCAGGTGACTTGCCTGTTGGGGCCATCAGGTTGCGGAAAATCTACGACACTACGGATGATTGCCGGTGTCGAGATTCAAAGCTCGGGCGAAATCTACGTCGACGGCAAGCTGGTGTGCGATACAGTTTTTCGCGTCCCGCCTGAGCGCCGTGAAATCGGATTGATGTTTCAGGACTTTGCGCTATTCCCCCATCTTAGCGTCGGCGACAATGTAGCGTTTGGTCTTTCGGGCACCAAAGACGCCAAACGAGCCAGGGTCGAAGAATTGTTGTCCCGTGTAGACCTAATGCGTTTCGTGGACGGGTTTCCGCACCAGCTATCAGGAGGCGAGCAGCAGCGAGTGGCATTGGCGCGCGCCCTTGCGCCACGGCCGCGCATAATGCTGATGGACGAACCATTTTCGGGTTTGGATAATCGTTTACGCGACGGAATTCGGGACGAAACACTGGCGATCCTGAAAGAAGAAGACGCGGCCGTTTTGTTGGTGACGCACGAACCCGAAGAGGCCATGCGGATGGCGGATGAAATTGCCTTGATGCGGGGAGGCAAGATTGTCCAACAAGGGGCGCCATATAACGTCTACACCCGGCCGGTTGATAAGGCGGCGGTGTCATTTTTCAGTGATATCAATGTATTAATTTCGAAAGTTAACGGCGCTTTAGCACAAACCCCGTTCGGTCAATTCCTTGCGCCCGGGGTGCCTGATCAAACAGATGTCGAGATTGTTTTTCGTCCCCAACACGTTCGACTGGATTTCGACCGCAACGGCAAGGGTCCGTCTCCTACGCCAACGGACGGGGTCGCCGCCCGAGGTGTGGTTCAGCGAGCGCGGTTTCTGGGTAATGAAAGTTTGGTTGAGTTTCGGATGGACTACGACGGCTCGATCTTAAAAGCGACCGTTCCGAATGTGTTTGTGCCAAATCCAGGCAGGGTCATGTGGCTTACAGTCCCGCGAGATCGGTGTTTCGTCTTCCCGGTTTGACGCGGCAGAGCGATGATTTCCTTCCAAGTGGTGCTTGAAAGCCTCAGATTGCCTGTGCGGGTCGCTTGCCGCGACGCTGGGCCGCGTCTATCAAGAGGAAAATTCGAGGCTGAGGCAGACACCATGCGTATTCTTCTAACCAATGACGACGGCATCAACGCGCCGGGTCTGACTGTACTTGAGGCCATAGCTGGCAATCTGGCGGGGCCAGATGGCGAAGTCTGGGTTGTTGCTCCTGCCTTTGAGCAATCAGGAGTGGGCCATTGCATCAGTTACACTCATCCAATGATGGTGGCAGAACTGGCTGAACGTCGTTTTGCGGCCGAAGGGTCGCCTGCAGATTGTGTGCTGGCTGGTTTGCACGACGTAATGAAAGACTGCCCCCCGGATCTGGTATTGTCAGGAGTAAATCGAGGAAACAACTCAGCAGAAAACGCTTTATATTCCGGTACGTTGGGAGGCGCAATGGAAGCTGCCCTTCAGGGCGTTCCGGCAATTGCCTTGTCGCAATATCTTGGTCCCCGAAACCGCGAGTTAGAAAACCCGTTTCAAGCAGCATCTTCCTTTGGGGTTGAATTGATCCGTCGTATTTTGGAAGCCACCCCTGCAGGACAAGAGGATTACCGCTTGTTTTATAATGTAAACTTCCCACCTGTTCCCGCCGACGAAGTCGTAGGGACACGTGTCGTACCGCAGGGTTATCGCCGTGACACCAGATTTGGCGCCGAACCACACATGTCTCCATCGGGCAGGCGATTCTTATGGATCAAAGGCGGAAATCAGCACAATCCAACCGCGCCAGGCACGGATGCAGCGGTCAATTTAGATGGTTATATTTCTGTCACTCCGATGCGGGCAGATCTGACGGCCCACGATACACTTGAGGTGCTTAGGGCAATAGAATGAGCGGACTAGACCCGGAAAAGACTATGCAGTTTCTGTTTTCACTGCGATCTCGCGGTGTAACGGACGCCCGCGTGCTGGCGGCAATGGAACAGATTGACCGCGGATTGTTCGTGAGAGGTTTGTTTTCCGAGCGGGCTTATGACGACACACCTTTGCCAATTGCGTGCGGTCAGACAATCAGCCAACCATCGGTGGTGGGGCTTATGACGCAGGCATTGAAGGTGAATCCCCGCGATACGGTGCTCGAAGTCGGGACCGGGTCGGGATATCAAGCGGCTATTCTCTCAAAACTGGCTCGCCGGGTTTATACGGTCGAGCGTCACAAGCGTCTGGTTCGCGAAACAGCCCAGTTGTTTCGCGAGATGGGCCTTACAAATGTGACTGCAATGTTGTCTGATGGATCCTTTGGCCTTCCTGAACAGGCCCCATTCGACCGCATTATTGTTACCGCTGCTGCCGAAGATCCGCCGGGGCCACTCTTGGCGCAGCTGAAAATCGGCGGTATCATGGTTTTGCCCGTAGGCCAATCGGACGCGGTTCAAACCTTGATCCGGGTTACCCGTACCGAAGAAGGTCTTGACTATGACGAGTTGTTACCCGTTCGGTTCGTCCCCTTGCTTGAGGGGTTGGGAAAGGACGAAGCATAAAGTTTGTTGGGAAATTTTCGCCAGAACCCCGGACAAAATGGGGCAGGTGTTGAGGACAGAAAAATGAGAGCAGTTTCCAAATCAGCTATGTGTCGCTATGCGATGGGTACAGCCATTCTAGCCCTGTTGGCTGCGTGCGAGGGGCCTTTCGACTATGATCTGCGCGGAAATGTTGGCGGTTTTTCCACCGCAGATGCGGCATTGGCAGCAACGGCAAGCCGTCCCGCTCCGGATTCGCGGGGCGTAATCACCTATCCCAACTATCAGGTCGCAGTCGCCAGATCGGGGGACAGTGTGCGTGACGTCGCTGTACGTATTGGCTTACCTGAGGCGGAGTTAGCGCGCTACAACGGGCTTCAACCCAATGATCCCCTCCGCGACGGCGAGGTTCTAGCGCTTCCGCGGTCAGTTGGGGCCAGCAGCAATGTCGACATAGCTGCAGTTGCCGGCACAGCGATCGATGAGGCGCCAGAAACTGGCGGGGTTCGCACAACTACGCTTGAACCCGCGCAGCCGACACCTGCTCCTGCGCCAGTACCGGCTGCAGGCCCTGAACCAATCCAACACAAGGTTAAACGAGGCGAAACCGCCTACACAATCTCGCGCCTGTACCAGGTGCCTGTAGAGGCTTTAGCCGAATGGAACGGGCTGGGGTCCGATTTCATGGTGCGCGAGGGGCAGTTTCTCTTGATCCCAATTAAGGATCAACCTGCACCGCGACGCGAGGCGGCTGCTCCGGCAGCGACAGCGACAGCGATTACTCAGCCTGGTGAGGGATCGCCCACGCCGACGCCACCCAGTGCGACCCAACCGTTGCCGGAAGAAAAGGTGAAGCCGCTTGCGGAATCCACGCCGGCCCCTGACGTTACTGCGGATGCTCCGACTAATAGTGGATCATCGGCATTGTCGCTGCCCGTAACAGGCCGGATCATTCGTACTTATGAAAAGGGTAAGAACGAAGGCATTGATATTGCTGCTGCACCCGGTACATCGGTTACTGCAGCCGAGGCCGGAACAGTGGCAGCAGTGACAGCCGATGCGGATCAGGTGCCCATCATTGTTGTTCGACACAAAAACGATCTCTTGACTGTCTACGCTAATGTCGAAGGTATCACTGTTAAAAAAGGCGATCGGGTTAAGCGAGGCCAGAAAGTTGCTGCGCTACGTGGCGGAGAAAACGCTTACGTACACTTCGAGGTGCGTAAAGGATTCGAATCTGTTGATCCAGAACCCTACCTAAAGTGAGGCGAATGATCTGATTTACCTTTAAGTGTTAAGGTGTTGATCGCTGATATTAAAGCTCAAACGTTTGGATCATAATCGTTCAGACGTTTTCCGGGTTCGTCGGCGAATACTTCCTGCAAAGGTGTTATCGTTTCTATTAAGTCTATACGAAAAACTCGGAAATTAGTCCTCAACTCGCACCATGCGGTCAAAGTCCACACGCGGCCCCAGTATTCCATGTGTAACGGTCTAATGGTCCGGTCGGTCAAAGCTCCGTCTATGCGGCGGTAAGATATGCGTAGTTTTTGTCGGGTTTTTATTGCAGAACGGATCGGTGCCATATGTGCCAACCCGCGTGCTGCGTCCGCAAAGGGATAGACCGCAAACTTCCACGCATCAGCTTCGGCCACAACCTGCGTCGGCAAAACCGCATCAACCTTTTCCGCCAACGACTCTGCCGCAGATTTTAGGTCCGGGTCGGCCGCCTCAGCCACGATTGCCATGCCGAGGTTGAGCGCTTCAAGCTCGGCAGGTGTCAGGTTTAATGGTGGTAGGGTAATTTGCTCGCGCACCATGTATCCCAAACCGCGCTCGCCTTCTATTGGAACTCCAGAAGCTACTAGGGTGTCCATATCTCGATAAATGGTGCGAACCGACACCTCTAGCCGGTCCGCGATATCTTGCGCGCGGTGGAGTTTCCCGTTGCGCATTATCTGGATAATATCAAAAAGACGGTCAGTTCGACGCATCAGGCGCCTTTCCGATCGACGTTATGCGTTCATTTTCCATAAAACGTGCTCGTGTCGCATTTCCATATTTTCCGGGTCAATCGCTGCCATCATCGCGGCAGCGCAGTCCTGATGCATAAATTGCTCGGCGGCATCTTTTGCAGAATTCGCATCCGTCCAGACGACATAGTCGGTCCATCGACCATCTGAACCCATGCTTAACTGTCGATGCACAAATCCAGGTGCGGCTCGCACAAATGCTTCGGATGCCTGACTGAGTTTGACAAATTCTTCCTGTGAAGTGCCATTCGCAAGTGAAAAGGTGACGATTTCTGCAACATGGGTCATTTTATTCTCCTTGGACCAGGTTTCGATGCCCTGTTTCTAGCCACACCCAACTGACATAAACCTGTCAGTTGGAAAAATCGAGTCCGTTGAAAATGTGGAATCAGGTGAAATTTGAGTGAGGATTCGCTCCTGTTCTCT
This sequence comes from Ruegeria sp. YKSD179, assembly GCF_059612885.1. NCBI lineage: Bacteria > Pseudomonadati > Pseudomonadota > Alphaproteobacteria > Rhodobacterales > Roseobacteraceae > Ruegeria > Ruegeria sp. YKSD179. The sequence goes on from NZ_JBXWRL010000049.1 coordinate 24,373, forward strand.
TTCTTGAGCGTGTTTAGCGGCGTAAATACATGCAGAAATAGAATTTCCGACGCATCTTGCGTCGTCTGACAGGAGAAGAAAAATGCTCAACAATATAGGTCTTCCCGGAATCTTACTAATAGCCGTTGTCGTGCTGGTACTTTTTGGCCGCGGTAAGATCAGTTCCCTTATGGGCGAAGTCGGTAAAGGCATCACCTCTTTCAAGAAAGGTGTCAAAGAAGGTGCGGAGGAGCTGGAGCAGGACGCATCCGAATTGGCGAAGGATGTCACTCCAGAGACAGACAAAGACAAGGTCTAAGAGCTTATGTTTGATCTGGGCTGGACCGAGCTTCTGGTCATCGGCATCGTTGCGCTGATCGTTGTGGGTCCTAAGGATCTGCCGGTTTTGTTCCGCAATGTCGGCCGTTGGATGGGTAAAGCCCGCGGAATGGCGCGCGAGTTCAGCAATGCGATGAACGAAGCAGCGGACGAGGCTGGGGTAAAGGACATCAAGAAGGGCCTCAACGCTGCCACTAACCCCGTTGGATCCGCTGTAAGCAGCGTCAATGAGGCTGCAAGAGACGTCGCAAAGAGCTTGGACCCGACTAAGTTCGATCCCGACAGCGAAACTGGAAAATTGGCCGCTGAACGGGCTGAGCAAGCAAAGAAAATTCAGGCATCCACCGCCCGAGCTGCTGCAGAACGCAAGGCCAAGGAAGCTGCGGAAGCTCTGGCCAAAGCTGAAGAGGCTGAAGCCGCACTTAACAGTGAAAGCAAGTCATGAGCAAAACTGACGAGATCGAAGACTCCTCGGCCCCATTGATTGAACATCTGGCTGAGCTGCGGACGAGATTGATTCACTGCGTGGTCGCCTTCCTGATCGGTATGGTGATATGTTTCTCGGTGGCGACACCGATTTTCAACTTCCTTACCAATCCGCTTTGCGAGGTTTTGGCCGAACGTGGTCAGGATTGCGGGCTGATTTTCATCTCGCCACAAGAAGGCTTTTTTGTAGCAATCAAGGTATCGCTATTGGGCGGGTTCATCCTTGCATTCCCATATATTGGGATGCAGATGTGGCGGTTCGTGGCGCCCGGCCTGTATCGCTCGGAAAAGAATGCATTTCTGCCATTTATGCTGGCCTCACCATTCATGTTCCTTCTGGGCGCAAGTTTTGCCTTCTATGTCGTGACACCGCTGGCTTACGACTTTTTCTTGGGTTTCCAGCAGTTCGGAGCCGAAGGTGAAGTTGTTGCCGAAGGAACGAATGCTGCACCGTTGAGCGTGGTTTTCCAGGGTTCAGCACAAGAATACCTTAACCTTACTATCAAGTTTATCGTTGCTTTCGGCCTTTGCTTTCAGCTGCCGGTTCTTCTGACATTGATGGGCAAGGCCGGCTTAGTAAGTGCTCAGGGCTTGGGTGAGGTACGCAAATACGCCGTGATTGGGATTCTTGTTCTGGCCGCGGTGGTGACGCCGCCCGACGTCATTACACAAATAATCCTATTTACCGTGGTTTACGGTTTGTATGAGGTCTCAATCTTTTTGGTCGCGCGCGTAGAGAAAAAGCGCGAAGAGCAACTGCGCGCTGATGGCTACTACGATGACGAAGAAGCCGAAGCTGATGCGGACCTCATGCAAAGCGAAGAAGACACCAAGTAATCAGCGAATTGATTTTTTAGCTGGTGCGCCGAATGAGGCGCGCCTTTTTCTTTTGCAAGTCTTGTTGCCCCGTCTGGAACGTGGTTTGAACCTAGCAAGACTGGACCGGAGAAACCCATGGACGAAAAAGCCTTGAATCGCATCGCCGACGCGCTCGAACGGATGGCACCCGCACCTTTGGCCGCCCCAAGTTTCGCTACTGCGCCAGCGTTTGTCTGGCACGTTGATCCGGACCGCTTGGAACCTGTGGCAGACGTTAACCGGGTCGATCTTGGTTTGTTAGTCGGCATCAACCGTTCACGCGACACTCTGCTGGACAACACGCGCAGGTTTGCCGCAGGATTCAAGGCGAACAACGCGCTTCTTTGGGGCGCGCGTGGTATGGGAAAATCAAGCCTTGTCAAGGCTGTACATGGCACTTTGCAACCTGAGTATCCGAGCCTGAAACTGGTGGAGTTGCAGCGTGAAGACATGAGTTCGGTCGCCCGCCTGCTGAACCATCTGCGTAACGCAAAGTTCCGTTTCATTCTGTTCTGCGATGATCTGTCATTCAGCCATGACGATCAGCACTACAAGTCACTTAAGGCAGTTCTGGATGGCGGCATCGAAGGGCGCCCCGAAAATGTGGTTTTTTATGCTACTTCGAACCGCCGCCATTTGATGCCGCGCGATATGATCGAGAATGAACGCTCAAGCGCCATCAACCCATCCGAGGCAGTCGAGGAGAAAGTCTCACTCTCAGATCGGTTCGGCTTGTGGCTTGGATTTCATCCATGTGACCAAGACGAATACCTCTCTATGATCGATCGGTATTGTGCTGCATATGGCGTAGCCGTTGATGCGGAAACACTTCGTGCTGAAGCTATCGAGTGGCAGGCGACGCGCGGTGCCCGATCAGGCCGCGTCGCATGGCAATTCTTCGTCGATCTCGCAGGTCGTCACGGCGTTCACTTAGATTGAACAGGCACGTCACTTTTATGAACGGCCAGCATGGCTATTGTGATCTAATTGAATGTCTTCATAACAAAGACAAAAGCCGATTGGCTTCTTCTGCGGTGCTACTCAACACATCACGATCTTCACCCGGATGAAACCGCGCACGAACTGCCGTAGGCATCGGCCTCGGCTCGACAATCGAAACTCGAGGGCCGGTGCGCTCAGTTTCTAATGACCAACTACGCGCAAGAGACATCTGAGCGGCTTTTGTGGCCCCGTAGATGCCGTAAAATTTCTCGCCTGCTTTGGGGTCGTCGAAGAAAACTGCGTGGCCGCTTTCACCCAGCAGCGGTGCTACGAAAGGAATCAACACTGATGTCGCGGTGGCGTTGGTATTCAACGCCTTAAACCATTCCTTGGCGTCGATGAAATGCGCTGGCGTCAATGCCGAGGTGTGTATTGCCGTATGCAGCCACAAATCAACTTTGCCCCAACGATCGTGAATACTGCGGCAAAGCGTTGCCATCGCGTTTGGGTCGGTGATGTCCATTGGTGCCAGCGTAGCCGAGCCGCCCTTGGCTTGAATACGGTCATCCAGTTCTTCCAGGCCGCCGGTGGTGCGGGCCACCGCGACAACGTGGTATTCGGGCGCCAACGCCTCGGCCAAGGCTGCGCCCAGTCCGCGTGATGCACCCGTAATAAGGGCGATTTTGGTCTGATCTGTCATGGGCGGGGTTTGAACGCCCGCGCGAGAAGCGTCAAGACCGGATCAGCCTCCTGGGATAGCAATACGCTTAGTTTGGCCGCTTTGTCGCAGCATTACACCGTGCTCATCGATCGCCATTACCGTGCCAGAGGCGATGCGACTGCCAGTTTCGACCTCTTTCACACGGCCCGACGACAGGCGCACTAATGCACGCATATTTCTTGCAGGCCCAAAGACGCCCAAGACTGAGACTGAATTCTTTTTCAACGCGCCCCGTTGCGTGGCCGCGCTTTTGACGGTTTTGTTTGCCATGAACTGCCATCGGGCGGTGCCCGAACCCTTGAGTGAGTGGTTTCGGCGCATGCCGTATCAAAGGGCAAGGTGAAACAAAAGCCGATGGTATGAGAACAGATGCCGACACTTCAGGATCTGTCCCGAACACGTTGCAATTGCGTCGAGTTCACCGGAAAGGCGTAAGCGGATTGTCACCAACTGTTTGGTTTCGCGATGTCACATGTTTAGGTGACACCGGATAACCAGTTCGATCGATTCGCAAATGCGCAGGGTTAGATAACCATTTTAGCCCGAGACGAGGTTGGCGGCATTCCAGGATCCACCGAGGACCTGCATATCCTTCTTCTTTTTGCTGACGCGTGTACTGTTTTCCAGGTTGTCCAGATAATCGTCGCTTACGCTACCAGTGACGTAATTTCCGTCAAAACAAGAACAATCAAACGCCTCGATTTCTGGGTTGCCCTCCTTGGCGGCCCAGATCAGATCATCGAGATTTTGATAGAAAAGAGCATCAGCCCCAAGTTCACGGCGAATATCCTCGATCTCTTTGCCATTTGCGATCAGCTCATGCTTGGTCGGCATGTCGATGCCATAAACATTAGGGTACTTTACCGGCGGTGAAGCGCTGGCGACGTAAACCTTTTTTGCACCCGCTTCACGACACATCTGGACGATTTTCTTGATAGTATTTCCTCGCACGATCGAGTCGTCGATAAGCAGTACATTTTGATCTTTAAACTCCAAAGGAATGGCGTTCAGCTTGCGGCGAACGGATTTCTGCCGTTCTTCTTGACCGGGCATGATGAAGGTGCGCCCCACATAACGGTTCTTAACAAGACCCTCTCGGTATGAGATGCCGGTTGCCTTGGCCACTTCCAAGGCGACCGGCCTTGCGCTATCGGGGACTGGAATGATCCGGTCGATCTCTAATCCAGCCGCTTCGATCTGCCTTGCAAGGGTTTGCCCCATGCGCATCTGGGTTTTGTAAACGGATACCCCATCCAGCAATGAATCTGGTCGCGCGAGATAGACATATTCAAAAATACAGGGCGTCAGCCTGCCTTCGACCGCCTGGAACTCATGAATGTCTCCTTCAAGGTCGATCAGGATCGCCTCACCTGCGCGGAGATCGCGAAGTTTTTCAAAGCCATTAATTCCAAATGCTACGTCTTCAGATGCAAAAGCGTAATCATCGCCGTCGCCTTCTGCTTCGCGTTTTGCAACCGATAAAGGGCGTATTCCATAAGGATCACGAAAGGCCAACATCCCAACGCCGGCGATCAGACATATGACTGAATAGGCGCCCTGAATCCTCTCCATAGTCATTTTGACACCCGCAAAGATGTTGCGGATTGGGTCGGAATTTCCGTTTACCTTGATCGCGTCGGCCACCTTGTCAGCCAAAACGTTAAGCAGGATTTCTGAATCGGAAGTTGTCCGAAGATGGCGGCTATATTTGCCAGTCACTTTTTCGCGCTGTTCTGCGGTGTTGGTAATATTACCATTGTGGACCAAGTAGATGCCGTAAGGCGCGTTCACAAAAAATGGCTGAGCTTCGGCTGCACTAAGCGATCCCGCAGTGGGATAACGAACATGGCCAATCCCAACCTTGCCCAACAGAGTCTCGGCATCCGTTGCGTTAAACACATCCTTGACCAGTCCATTGGCTTTTTTCTCGCGGAAGAACTCACCGTTGTAAGTCACAATGCCAGAGGCATCCTGACCCCGATGCTGCAACATCAGCAGCCCGTCATAGATTTCCGCAAAGACATCATGCGTCCGGCTTGCGATCCCCAATATCCCACACATATACGGGCTCCAATTAAAATGACGGCTTTACGTTGATTTGGTTTGGCCTTCGGGGCCAATAGGTCTGCGCTGCATTTGTCAAAGTTCCGTTGGGCAGTCGCAAGTCGCAACATTGTGTACGCACAAGGTCAATCGCTCCGATTCCGTGGCGGTTTCGGGTTTGACATAATGCCAATCGCGCCCAATGTCATCAAAGGATCACAATCATCCGTCGCTACAGCTTGTTGGCCAAGTTTTTGCCTGCTGATCGGTGGAGGTGACAAAACTCACTTCTTGTGCTGTCATGTGCTTACAAGTGCCGAGCAGTAACAGCCTTTTATTTAGGTGGGACACGAAAATGTGGCAGCACAAACAAGGCGCAAAGAAAGAAGAAGCAGTGAAGCGACGCTGTCATCGATGCCGAGGCATGGGCCGGGCACCCTGTGAGATTTGTAAAGGCGCCGGCGAGGTGGCCAAGAGCAGGGATATTTATGGCAAGCCCATAATGACACGATGTAACGGCTGTTTCGGGTTAAAGAGCATCCGATGCGCGGTTTGTGGTGGCGACGGGTTCGTCTGAAAATATAAAAAGCCCAGCGAGAACTGGGCTTTATTGGCTTTATTTAAACTATCTTTACTCGCTGGGCGTGCTTTCAGTCGCGCCTTCCTGGGGCGTTTCAGCTGCGTCGCTGTCAAGTCCTCCATCAGACGTGCAGCTAGCCACCAACTCTTCGTACTGAGCGGTAATCCAGCCCAACGCGGCCTCGGGGTTTTGCTCTTCTATCTGATCGCTGAACTGTTCGAAAACCTTGGCCGATCGGCTTTCATCGACGATCGTATATGACTGACCGGTCATCACCGTGTCGTAGACGAAAAACGCGATTGCAACCAACAGAATGCCCCGGGCGATACCAAAAAAGAACCCTAGAGCTTGGTCCAAACCGCCAATGGCAGATCGCTGCACCAGCGACGAGAATAGGGGTGTAAATATGCTAACTACGATTAGCGCCACCGCAAATACAGCAGCAAACCCTGTTATGACAGACAATTCGCAACTGTCACGAAGGAAATCGCCGACAACTGGAATCTCTTTAACCAGGGGAACGACCTGCGGCGCAAAGATAAACGCCAATACTGCAGCGGCTACCCAGCCAGCAATCGCAAGAACCTCGCGCAGGAAGCCGCGAGAATAGGCCAAAAGGCCCGACACCACGACGATCAGGGCAACGACCCCGTCAATAATTGTAAAACCTTCCATGGCCCTCGCCTGTTCGTTTTCTGCCCCTCAAGGCGCGACTTTAACCTGCTCCGAAGGTTTCGCCAACAAACCCAACCAAATCAGACGGTCGGGTGAGTGTCAGACCTGCCACAGTACCGGCTTTCCCGCCAGCCGGAGCAATTGCTGCTGTGAAACCAAGTTTTTGCGCTTCTTTCAACCTGTTTTCGGTCTGAGGAGCTGGTCTAAGTGCCCCAGATAGCGAGATTTCTCCGAAAACGACAGTATCTGATGGCAGGGCCTTATCCTCGCGGGCGCTCAATAATGCGGCTGCCACCGCAAGATCCGCAGCAGGTTCCCCAATTTTCAACCCGCCAGCAACGTTTAGGTATACATCCAGGCCAGCAAACGGGATACCACAGCGCGCCTCTAACACTGCGAGGATCATCGCAAGACGCCCACTGTCCCACCCGACGACTGTGCGGCGTGGTTGCGAGTGAGGCGAAGGCGCAACGAGCGCCTGCAACTCTACCAGGACAGGACGTGTTCCTTCGATTCCCGCAAACACAGCCGACCCGGGGCTTGGTGTGCCGCGTTCGGATAGAAACAGGGCTGATGGATTAGTTACCTGTGCCAAGCCCTTGCCAGTCATTTCAAAAACACCGATTTCGTCAGCGGGACCAAAGCGGTTTTTTACCGCGCGAAGAATGCGGAATTGGTGGCCGCGTTCGCCTTCGAAATAGAGTACCGTGTCGACCATATGTTCCACTACACGTGGACCGGCAATTTGGCCTTCTTTCGTGACATGACCCACCATGACGACTGAAACGCCATGGCGTTTGGCAAAAGTGGTCAATTCATGCGCTGCAGCGCGCACCTGACTGACCGAACCCGGCGCGCTATCAACATTGTCGGCCCACATGGTTTGGATCGAGTCTATGATGGCGAGACCAGGCTTCTCTTTCTCAAGCGTGGTAAGGATGTCGCGCAGGTTGGTCTCTGCTGCCAATTGGACAGGTGCGTCTTCCAAGCCTAGCCTGCGTGCACGCATTCGGACTTGGGCGCTGGCTTCTTCTCCAGAGACATAGATCGTTTTTATGCCGGCGCGGGCAAATCGTGCGGCTGCCTGCAACAACAGCGTGGATTTGCCGATCCCAGGATCGCCACCGACCAACAGCGCCGAAGCCGGTACCAAACCACCGCCCAGAACCCGATCTAACTCGTCCACCCCGCAAAGAGTGCGAGGAGGCGGTGTTTCCTCAGTCGACAAATCCGTGAGTGCAATAGACTGACCGCGTTTACCACCGAGTGATTTTTTTGTAGGGCCAGCTGAAAGTGGGGTGTCTTGAGTAATTGTGTTCCATTCGCCGCAGGCGTCGCAGCGCCCGGACCAGCGGGTAGACGTAGCGCCGCAGGCCGAGCAGGAGAAAGAAGTCGTTTTTGCCATGCGGCCCTTGGTGCCCGAGGACGGTCAGTTCTTCAAGCCCTAGCAGGCTTTCATAAACAACCAGTGAATCGCTTTTTCATTGCACCATTGGGGCCGAAGCGGATCCATCTATTCCGCTGCCCGAGGCGGGGACATTGCAATAACACTGGATGCACCTGAGTCTTGGCTATCTGGCGACGACTGTAACTGAGCAGAAAGCTCCGGAAGCAACTCAAACAATTCGTCTCTCAGGCGTTTCAGTTGCGACTTAGCAATTGATTCCTCGATCTCAACGTCGTGGGTCCACTGTCGCAATTCATGTTGTATGGTCTGGGCGTCCTCGATCCGCCGTTGAAATTGCTCTATCTCTTCTTGCCGCTGCTGCAGGAACGTACGGGCACGAGACACCTTGGCATCGCCGTATGTTTCGGCCAACTCCTGACTGACTTGGCTCATCTGGGCCGCCAATTCCAGAATTTCAGGCTCAAGCGATTGAAGATCAGGATGATTTCGCAGGAAAGCCATGCGCTCTTTTACTGCGTCGAACTCTGATCGCAGAGAAAATGCACCGCTGCGGTCAGCAGCGTGAGCCATCTGATATGCACCTGCAATATCATACATGTTCATTGCAAACTTGCGATGGTTGTTCTCTAAAGCCATCATCCGAGCATTTGCCGGAAGATAGAAGGCCAGCATCAGAACCAAGCAGGTCAGTCCAATCTGAATATAAACACCAGCGTCGATGGCTGAACCGACCCCAAAACCTGCGTGCATTGACAGCCATGGCAACACACCAAGTGCAGACAGCATGGTGACGGAAATTGCGAAGAACGCCGCCGCGCAAATTAGGAAAAATGTGAATCTAATAAAGATATTCTGACAACTTAAAGTAATTGCGTGGAGGGCCGACATTGCCGCATCTCCCTTTTAAAACCGTTACAAAACAGGTCAAAGCGGAGGCGACTTCAAACGCGCAGTTGATCCGCCAAGGACCCTTTAGTTACTAAAAACACTGCTGCTCGAAGTGGTGGAAGAATACGCAGTTCAGTGTTTTCAATCAATTAGGTCTGCACATTTCGTGAATTGGATGTCATTTCCGTAACGTAACCGAGCGCGATTGATGCCAGAATACACCCGGTAAACAGATACAACCCCCAAGCTGTTTCGATTGTGGCGTAAGAAATGCCCTTGGCCAGCGTGATATAAAGCGCAATGAGAAAAATATCTGCCATAGCCAGTTTTCCTAGGATATTGAGAGCTGGCTGAACACGTGCATCTAATAAATCCCATTGGATAAGTGCAGTGCCTATCGTTTTGATATAAGGAGCGAAAAGGGCAAAGACAGTTACGACCAACGCTAGGAATATGTCCGATTTCCACAAGGACTGAAGGCCAGTTATGACGCTGATTTCGCTGAGGCCAAATATCGGCAAAAGCCCTGCGCGCATCAGTGGGGCGAACCATGCGATGGGGTAGAGTATCAGTAGCGATAGAGTGGCAAGGCGGAGGGTCATGGACAGTTCCGAACTAGGCAATTGTACATCTAAGTGGCTAAAGAATTGGCTGCAAGGTTTTCGTTGTGATTGCTAGGGCAATGCCTATAGTAGAATAATATTCTAACCTTCGTCTTTGAATTGCATTGCCTGATCCCGTAATAAAAACTGCGAATGTACCTTTTGCGTTTGGCAAAACTATGTCGAACGGGCTCACAGGTGGTGCCAATATTGCTTTGTCGGCTTTGAGTTCTGCCGCGGATCGGTTGCCATTTGACCGCGAACAACTTTTTGGGGTTTTGCATTTTCGTTTGTACTAAACAGATCGGGCTAGGCAGAGAGCCAAATGGATCGGGGGTCGGATTTACAACAAGTTCTCCGGCGAACACCCTAGCTATATCTCGGTTTCAGGCACTCACTTAAAACAAATTTTGGGTGTAGTTCGAATAAAAACGCCGGAATTTGTGCGGCCAGATGGAAAGTACCTTCTGCGATACGATTACGCGCAGAGAGCATACGATAGGATCAATAGTGAACGAAAAGCTGACCGCTGCTAACGTACTGCTTCAATCGGTCCGTCTGCACTGCCGCTAATGAATTGCTCGACATAGGGGTCGCCCGAGGTATCCATCTTCCCGACGGGTCCTGTCCATTGAATAACTCCACCGTGCAGCATTGCCACGTTGTCGGCGATTGCGCGAACCGAGCTCATGTCATGGGTAATTGTCATCGCCGTAGCGCCCATCTCCGTGACAATTTCGCGGATCAAGTCGTTGATTACCCCGGCCATTATAGGATCCAAACCGGTCGTGGGCTCATCAAAAAAGATGATCTCGGGTTCGGCAGCGATTGCGCGGGCAAGACCAACACGTTTCTGCATCCCGCCGGACAATTCTGATGGGAACCGGTCTGCTACGTCAGATTTCAAACCTACGCGGCGCAATTTATCGATGGCGATCTCACGGGCGTAGTCGGCCGGGCGTTTAAGTGGACCACGCATTAACCGGAAGGCGACGTTTTGCCAGACAGGAAGCGAGTCAAACAGGGCAGCCCCCTGAAACAGCATGCCAAAACGGGCCAGAAACGCGTCCCTGTCGCCTTTTTTAGCATCCTTACCATCAACATAGATCATTCCGCTGTCGGGTTGGATAAGGCCAAGGATGCATTTCAATGCCACAGATTTACCTGTGCCTGATCCGCCAATAATAACCATCGATGTTCCCTTGGGGATATCTAGGTCCATGCCTTGTAAAACATGATTGTTACCAAAGGCTTTGTGTACGTTCTCCATCCGGATCATAGCGAGAAGAACACTCCTGTGAGAACAAAATTGGCTGCAAGTATCAGCACGGCTGCGGATTCGACCGAACCTTTGGTGGCCCGGCCTACACCTTGCGCACCTCGACCGGAAGTCATGCCGTAGTAACAGCCCATGATTGCAGCGATAAGACCAAACGCCGCGCCTTTGACCAAAGACGAGACAATGTCGCGTGTTTCTAGAAACTCCACCGTGTTTTTCAGGTAGGTCGCCGGGTTGAAACCCAGATTCTGCGTGGCTACCGTATAGCCCCCAGCTATTCCAATTACATCACCAACCGCGACCAACGCAGGCACAGTGATCAGGGCGGCAAGAACACGCGGCGCGGTCAGATATTTCATTGGGTGGGTTGATAGGGTGATCAGCGCGTCGATCTGCTCGGTTACTTTCATGGTTGCAATTTCAGCAGCGATCGAAGACGTCACCCGTGCCGCGATCATCAACCCGACCAATACAGGACCCAGTTCCCGTACCATTCCAATTGCGACGATCTGAGGAACCACCGCTTCAGCATTGAAGCGCGCCCCACCAGCGTAGATTTGCAGGGCCAACGCCCCGCCTGTGAATATAGCGGTGAGCCCTACGACCGGCAGGGACAGCCAACCAATATTCAAAAGCGCGATTGCGAATTCACGAGGATAAAAAGGGGGTCGGAAAATATGTGAGATCGATGCCAGAGCAAATATGGTAACGCGCCCGAAAGCGGCCATCATAGTCAGAATCGCTCGTCCCAAACCGCCCGGCAGGGAGAGAAGATTCATTCCACATAGCCTCTGGAATAGCGGCTGCCCATAGAGGTCAGGATTTCATAGCCAATGGTTCCGGCAGCTTCGGCCAGGTCATCAACGGTCTGATGTCCATTTAGAATTCGAAGGCGATCAGGATTGTAGGGCAAATCAGTAACATCCACGGTGATAAGGTCCATTGAGATACGTCCTACCACCGGGCAGGGCTGATCACCAGCAAAGGCGTCAATTCCGCCGCCAATGGCACGATGCAGCCCATCAGCATATCCTGCGGCGACTGTCGCTATTCGGGATGGGCGGCGCGCAGTCCATGTGTTGCCGTAACCCACCGTCTCACCAACATCCACCCGGCGGGTCTGAATCACTGGCAAGTCGACTGTTACAACAGGTTTGGCTGCGGCAAAGGGCATCCCACCGTATAACCCAATTCCCGGGCGGCAAAAGTCAAAATGGAACTCTGGCCCCAACAAGATTCCACCAGTTGCCGCCAGTGACCGAGGTGCCTTCACTCCATCTGTCATCTGTTTGAAGGTCAGCAGTTGCTGTTTGTTCATTGGGTGATCCGGCTCGTCTGAGCATGCCAGATGTGACATCACGACCTCGGGGTTCATCGCTAACGCCTCGTATCGCAGTTCGGCCCAATCGGCCGGCTCAAGCCCCAAGCGGTTCATGCCGCTATCCAACTGAATACCGAAAGGATGACCAGGCAGTGCCCCGGTATGCCGTTTGAATTGCTCGGGCGAGTTGATCAACGGTGTGAGGCGGTGGTTGCGCAACAGATCAGTGTCACGTTCCATGTGGCCAGAGAACACGGCGACCATAGCATCAGGTCCTACCGCTTCTCTTACAATTGCACCTTCTTCTGCGGCGGCCACGAAAAACTTTCTGACACCTTCCTCAGCCAAAGCCCAAGCCACCGGTTCTGCACCCAATCCATAGGCATCAGCTTTGACCACGGCTGCGGTCTCAACACCAGTCTTGGCGTCGAGAGCACGCCAGTTGCTCGCCAATGCGTGAAGGTTGATCGTAAGATGTGCAGTACTCATGGCCTCGTTCATGACATCGGAGTTGCGTAGGTCAAGAGGAAAGGCGGCGAAAATACTGACGATTTTCGGGTGGAATTTGAACGTTAAGACCCGATGTTTAAATGAAATAAGGCGCTTGCTAGGACCATGCCAAAAACCAGCTGATTTGCCGATTGTGCAAGCTTAATGATCAAAGGTGGAAAGCCACCATAATCGTTCACGATTCTTCAATATCGATATATCACAATTTAAACGTGTATTGCCGTAGGTTGCGACAACAATGGCTTGTTGTTGAACGCGTGCCGCTCCACCAGCTTTTTCTGGCGGCTTCCGTCTGGAATGTAACTGGCCGCGACCATGACCGAGCGTTTGGCTATATCGGGAAACAACAGCACAAGTTCGTGCCGAGCTTCTTCCGACACCGCTGCCATCACTTGAGGCCCGAAAAACAGGCTTTCAGTGGGGGCACCTTCAGCAAAAAGTGTAACGTGTTGGTCGAAAACCAGATGGTAATAGGTTACCTCGGTGGCGGTCTCGTCTAAGTGGATACCCGGCAAGGTCGTCAAACGGATCGCTGAAACCAAAACTTTCCGTGTTCCGAACATGCGTTGCGCGATGGGCGAGTCGGTCAGCATTCGGTGCTGGCGCGACACACGTAGATCGCGATGGGGCAGCCCCTGACCCAGCGCGCCTGCGACTATGCATACAGGACGCAGTTTGGGCGTCCTGATCAATTCAGAATGTCGCAATGAACGTGAAAGGTTCAGCCGAAGTGTGTGCAACGTGCCATCCGTCGCTACTACACGGTCGCCTGGCGTCAGTTTTTCAACCGGTACCTCACCATTATCGGTTAGAATAGAAGTGCCTTTTGTAAAGCATGGCGCGCGGGGATTTGGATTGGGATCAACAAAAAAATTTGTACCGTCAAACGAACTGAGGGACGAGGTCGAGTCGTTTCCATTTGTTCCAACCTGCGTCGAGGTCTGACCGTCCGCAGGACCCTCGGTGGCGTTAACCTCAGCGTCCAAGGAAACAAAACTGATTAACGACTCGTCATCGGATAAAGACATCGCTCCAAACCGATTTATGCGAGCGTTGACGACATAGTAGTCAAAGCTTCCGACAGTGGTCATCGTGCCGTCGCTGACATCGGTTGAACTGCGCAAGGACCCATTTTGGTTGTAAATACCGACCGATAAATCAGACACGTCGGTTCCAGTTGGAACGCGTATCTCGACGAAGTCCTCATTGGGATTGAATCCCGGACCGTTTCTGTACCTGATTTCCGAAATGATGGCTGGCAAGTCCGTTCCGCCTCAACGGTTTCAGCGGTCTACACCGCAATTCATCGGCAAGCCTAACACGACGAAAGTTAACCAAATATAAAGCGAATTGTGTGCGTTGCTTCGCGCAATAAGCCCGGAAGTAACGAAACTAGTATCCCTCGATCTCTCCGCCTTGTTGCCACGGTTTGACCAGGTTACCGAACCGCGTGAACTGAGCTTCAAATGATAGTTCAACCGTTCCGATGGGGCCGTGGCGCTGCTTGCCGACGATGACTTCGGCCTTACCATGCAAGCGCTCCATGGCCTGTTTCCACTCTTCCATTTTCTCCAGTTCGTGGTCGCCTGGCTTTTCGCGCTCTTTGTAATATTCCTCCCGGAACACAAACATCACCACGTCGGCATCTTGCTCGATCGAGCCCGATTCCCGAAGGTCGCTGAGTTGAGGGCGCTTGTCGTCACGGTTCTCAACCTGGCGGCTAAGCTGGGAAAGCGCGACTACAGGAATGTTGAGCTCTTTTGCAATCGCCTTCATACCCATAGAAATCTCGGCGATCTCGTTGACGCGATTGTCGGACGTTCCCCGACAAAGTTGCAAATAGTCGATTACAAGTAAGTCCAGCCCATGCGTTCGCTTCAGCCTTCGAGCTCGAGCCGCAAGTTGTGCAATTGGCAGTGCAGGCGTGTCGTCAATAAAAAGCGGGCAAGCCTCGAGTTCCTTCGCGGCATCTACGAAGCGGCGAAATTCGGCTTCGGTCATGTCGCCCTGACGAATTTTGTGACTGGAAATTTCAGACGCTTCCGCCAGAACCCGGCCTGCAAGTTGCTCGGCGCTCATCTCCAACGAGAAAAATCCGACAACGCCGCCGTCGATAGCGCCTTCGCTGCCGTCTGGTTTCGTGCCACGCTTATAGGCTTTGGCCACATTGAACGCGACGTTTGTGGCTAACGATGTCTTGCCCATTGACGGCCGACCTGCCAAAATTATCAGGTCAGAGGGATGCAAACCGCCCAACTGCTTGTCCAAATCGGCCAGACCGGTGGATATCCCCGCCATGCCGCCACCGCGCTGATAAGCTTCGTTTGTGACGTTGACGGCTTCTGTGACCGCCTTGAGGAAGGATTGAAATCCCTGTTCGGTCTGGCCCTGCTCGGATAACTGATAAAGCTGCTGCTCTGCCTCAACGATTTGTTCTTTTGGCTCGCTCGATACATCGACCCGGGCCGCCTTGTCCGAGATATCGCGGCCCAACCGGATTAACTCGCGACGGATCGCCAGGTCGTAGATCATTTGGGCATAGTCATGTACCGCAAATGCGCTGATAGAGGCGCCGGCCAGCTTTACAAGATAGGCGGGGCCACCCAGCTCATTTAGGCCTTCATCCTCAGCCATAAATGACTTCAGAGTTACAGGTGACGCCAAAGCATTCTTGGCGATGCGAGTGGCTGCAACTTCGTAAATACGAGAATGAACCGGGTCAAAAAAATGCTCAGCGCCGATAACCGAGGCGACCCGGTCATACAGGTCGTTATTCGTAAGGATTGCTCCCAGAAGCTGTTGCTCGGCTTCTATGGAATGCGGCATAGTTTCCGGGTTTTGAATTTGCGCTGCCGCTTGTTCGATACTGCTGATCTCGTTCATTTTGTCCCCGCTGCCCACGGTGTTCTTTACACGCTAACATGGCGCGTCGGCTATCTGGAAATACCTGTGGCTAACTACGGATAAAGCCTTGGGATAACTTTTGTAATACCAACGGTTCCAGATTAGCTGTCCACCATTATGTAGCATGTGAGCCATATGTCACTACATATTGTTCGTTCGGTATCGATTCTAACCGCATTATCCCCAAACAATTCACAACTGGCTTAAGTGGATTTTTGCGCCTCTTGCCACGCGCGAGGGTCGTTAAGAAAGGCCTCGACGCCGCCAAGTGTTTCTTCGTCAAAGGCTTTCTGCTCTTTGGCTTCGGCCAGAACGTCCCACCAAGTGCAAAGGCTATGTAGCTGTATGCCGTGATCACCTAGCGTTTTCTCGGTTTCCGGGAATATGCCATAATAAAAGATGACGGCAGTGTGGCCGCAGGTTGCGCCGGTTTCACGGATCGCATCCACAAATGACAACTTCGAACCCCCGTCAGTGGTCAGGTCTTCGACCAGCAGAACGCGCTCACCTTCATTCATCGCGCCTTCGATCCGGGCATTGCGTCCATAGCCTTTTGGCTTTTTGCGGACATAGGTCATTGGTAAGGCCAAGCGCTCGGCAACCATGGCGGCAAACGGGATGCCAGCAGTTTCGCCCCCGGCAATATTGTCAAACGCCTCAAAGCCCGCATCACGCATGACAGTGACCGTCAAGAAATCCATAAGGGTCGAGCGTATGCGCGGATACGATATCAATTTTCGGCAATCGATGTAGGTCGGGCTGGGCAGGCCAGAAGCAAGAGTGAACGGCTCGCGTGCATTGAAGTGAACCGCTTTGATCTCAAGCAGCATCCGAGCAGTCAGACGCGCGATTTCGGTGCTATCGGGGAATGAACTGGGGATCATTGCGAAACCTCGAGGTAAAATGACGTTGCGGGCAGATAGCCTGCCGGTGGGTCCAGTGTCGAGAGGGGTTAGGCCTAAAAGAAAAGCGGACCTGCAAGAGGTCCGCTTTGCCCTAGCGGGCGGACAAGCAGCCAAGGTGGGCTTAGCTGCTCATGTCATAGGCGCGTTCTCCGTGTACAGAGAGGTCCAGCCCGTTTGTTTCGGTTTCCGCGTCTACGCGAAGCGGGGTGATCAGCGCAACCAGTTTGACCAGCACAAAAGTCGCAATCGCGGTATAAACACCCACTATGACCAATCCACCCAATTGTGCGGTCCATGCCCCAAGGCCGAAAAGTGCGATCATTAATGTTCCAAAGATGCCACCGACGCCATGCACCGCGAATACGTCCAGAGTGTCGTCGATTTTCAGCAAGTTGCGGACCACATAGACCGCCTCCTGACACAGAATGCCAGCGACACCGCCGATGATCAGGGCCTGAACCGGACCTACATACCCTGACGCCGGAGTGATCGAAGCAAGTCCAGCAATCGTTCCGGTAACGAGGCCGACCATTGACGCCTTGCCAAATCGGATTTTTTCCCAAAGCGCCCAAGTCAGCGAAGCTGTGGCAGCCGACAAATGAGTTACTGTCATGGCCATTGCCGCACCACCATCTGCCGCTAATTGCGAGCCGCCGTTAAAACCAAACCAGCCTACCCAAAGCATTGCGGCCCCCACCATAACAAAGCCGGGGTTGTGCGGGGGGGTCGTGCGGTTTCGGCGCGGGCCCAAGACTACTGCGATGATTAACGCAGCCAAACCTGCAGTTTCATGAACTACGATGCCGCCAGCGAAGTCACGCACACCAATTTCGCCCAAAATGCCGCCATCAGTCAGCATTCCGCCACCCCAGATCCAATGAACAACTGGCGCGTAACACAACAACATCCATAGTGCTGAAAAGGTCAGGACGAACCCAAATCCGACACGCTCGACGTAGGCGCCGACGATCAAAGCAGGGGTTATGATGGCAAATGTCATCTGGAACGCAAAAAACAGAATCTCGGGAAGGGTGCCCGAAAGGCTGTCAGCATCAACACCGTTTAGGAAGGCCTTTCCAAAACCGCCCCAAAATCCTGATTCACCCGGCCCAAAGGCAATTGAGTATCCTGCTGCCAACCAAAGGATACTCATCAAGCAGGCAATCGAGAAACAATGCATGAATACACTCAGCACGTTTCGGGCGCGGACGAGACCGCCGTAGAAAAGGGCAAGCCCGGGTAAAGTCATGAATAGGACCAAGGCGGTTGCAACTATGATCCAGGCGGTATCGGCTCCGTTCATGGGCCGCTCTCCTTTCCTCGTAATCAGCGCCGTCGCGCAGAAAATCCGCACCTAAATACGGCAAGTGAGTGATTGAGCGGCTTTGAAGCGGAGTGAAGCCGGGGAAAAAAGAGGCAACGGCCAAAAAAGTCGCCTAAATTGAATGCTTTTTGTAATGTGGTGATAAAATTTGCGTCAAAGTGAAGTGTCTGCACTAATTTTGAGCAAAATGGGAAAGTCCAATTAGTAGCAGTTCGAGGGCGTGATCGCGGGCGCCTTTTCGTACGGAGGCACGCCCCAACGCGCCAAATTCAATCGTCTCTGTGTGTGTTGATTGGCCCCTGCGAGACAAACCAAAACATACTCGGCCCTCGGGTTTGAATTCTGATCCGCCCGGGCCAGCGATACCAGTAACGGAAACCGCAAGCTGCGCCTTAGAGTTTTGCATGGTGCCTTCGGCCATTTCACGTGCGACTTGCTCTGAAACGGCGCCGAACGTTTCGAGCGTTTCTGGGCTAACG
>NZ_JBXWRL010000050.1:0-41552 GCF_059612885.1 Ruegeria sp. YKSD179
GTCGCGCTGATCCTCGGGGGACTGGCGCTTGCCTTGGCATGACGTTTTGAGCCCTCCGACAACGGAAGCGTACCGTGCAATCTAGTTGAGCAGGATGACGGCTTCGGGCTCAATGCCGCCGTTCGCTGCAGCTTGCATGAACGTCTGCTCTCGGTAGATCCAGCCGTTGGCCGATCTTCTTTCCAGCGACCGTAATGCGGACCAAGCCGACATTCGAAAAAGGTTTTCGCATAGCGTTTTTCAACGATCCGCCAACAGGACCAAACTGTCATGTCACCCATTTTGGCAAAGTAGCGGCTGCAGCGGGGTTAGCTCCAGAAATGGGTTTGAACTGAAAATTCGCCTGAAGCAGGCTTGCAGGTTATCATAAATAAGACAATTAGCTCGATTCCGACTCTTGCCTGGGAGGTTGAATGCAGGACGAACGTCGAGAACGCCGCCTTGCCGCAATCCTTGCCGCAGACGTGGTCGGTTACACGCGCCTCATGGAAAACGACGAGGCCGATACCTATGAACGGCTTAAAGACCTGCGAAATTCGCTTCTTGATCTAATCGTCAGCAAGCATAGAGGTAGCATTTTCAAGATAATGGGTGACGGTTTTCTGATCGAATTCGACAGTGTCGTTGATGCCGTTGATTGCGCCATCGCTCTTCAAAATGGGTTGCGCGACTACAATAAGGATTACGACGAAAGTAGTCAGATCATTCTGCGCATCGGCGTGAATTTGGGCGATGTGATTGTGGAAGGCGATGATCGATACGGCGAAGGCGTGAACCTAGCGTCGCGATTGCAAGGAGAAGCCGAACCGGGCGGTGTGTTGATTTCGCAAACGGCCTATCAGCAGTTGGCCTCAAACCAAAAAGGGATGTTCGAAGACAGAGGCAAGCGCACACTCAAAAACATTACCATCTCAGTTCCGGTCTATGGCTGGACGGACAATCAAATTCCCGTCCCCAAGAAACTCCAGCGCAATTTGCACGTGGCGCTTGCGGCGACCGCTTTCGTGATCGTGGTCGCTGTCGGTTTCGCCAGCACGTGGCTGCGCCCAACCGAAACAGAGGCTTTGCCGCCTCTGCCATCGGGTCCGAAAATCGCGATTGTTCCGCTCGAAAGTCTCAGCGAAGACGCAGAAAGTATTCAGTTGGCTACGGGCCTTTCGGAGTCGATTTCAAACGATATGTCCAAGTTCACCGACTTGTTCGTATTGTCTCTGAACGCGACGCGGCCATATCAAGGCACCGATTTTGAGCCCCGGCAGCTTTTCGAAGAACTTGGTGCTGATTATTTGCTGCAGGGCAACCTGTGGCGCACCGACAATAAGTTGAGGGTCACCACGCAGCTGATCGATGCGCAAGACGCGCGGCTGGTATGGTCCGAGACATACGACGGCGACCTGACCGCGGGCAACATTTTCGATGTTCTGGACGAAATCACAGCTGGTGTTGTGGCGACAGTCGGTACCCGCTCGGGCGTAGTCAGATTACAGGAAGCTGGACGTGTTCGTTCCACACGGACTGAAAACCTGACCGCATACGAATGCGTCGCGCTATACGATTACCATGGGATCAACGTATCGCGCTCAGACCGATCGAGGGTGCGCGCGTGCCTCGAACAGGCCGTTGAACTGGACCCGGACTACGCCACCGCCTGGTCGCATCTGGCGGGCATATTGATTGAAACCTATAAAAACGAAGCTTTTTCTGAAACAGAAGCACAAGCGCTTCTAGATCGCGCGGATGCTGCGGCAAAGCGTGCGACCGAACTCGATAACGCCAACGCAGAAGCTTATTACCGGCGAGCCGTGATTAGCCAGTTGCGCGGAGAGGGATACGCAGCCTTCAAGGAGCTAGCCGATAAGGCGCTGGCATTGAATCCAAATGACGCTGATGTCATCGGCGATCTTGGAAATTTTTCCTACTACTCAGGCGATCTTGAACGCGGCAAAGAACTGGTGGGGCGGATGATGGAGATCAACCCGCGTTATCCCTCATGGGCGCATTTCGTTTTTTTCCTTGATCATTTTCGAAATGACCGGTTCCCCGAGGCGTTGGCGGAGGTCGTGAAAATCACGTTGCCCAATCACTGTTTCATCCAGTGGTCGAAAGCCGCAGCCTATGGAAAGGTGGGCGACACAGCGAATGGAAAGGCAACGCTTGACCACATCGCGAAAATCGAACCGCCATGCCCCGACGATCCGAGACTTCCGTTCCGCAAACGCGGGCTTCCTGAGGACCTGATCGCTTCGGCCATGGACGGCCTTGTGAAAGCAGGCATGGAAATCCCAACCGATACTCAGTAGCTAATTGAGGATGAAAAATTGGTTAGTTTGGAAGGTCTCAACCGACTACGGCTTTGGGCTCAAGGCGGTCATCTGAGTCTTTCTGTCAGATGACTGCTTAGGGGCGGATAGCAGTCATAGCTAGGTCGCTTTTCAAGTCACACAATGAGGTTTGCCGATGTCACAGAACTTCCATTTCGAGAATGCACGAAGTTGCTGGACCCGTTTGCGTCTAATCTCAGAAGCAAACATTGGGCCGAACCTGTTCCACCAGTATCGGACGGTTTCATGGCTGACATCGATCCCGCGCTCGTGCAGCAGATCTTCGACATTCCGCAGCGAAAGTGGAAATCGGACATAAAGCATCACGGCCAGGCGGATGATCTCGGGACTGGTTTTGAAGTACTTGAAAGAGGCAGGTTTGGTCATGGGCAAAAGCTACGCAACCGCCCTGCCCTGCTCAAGCCAAGTTCTTCTGACAAGACCGTTCGAACCGGAAAATCCAACCTACCGGTCGCATTCCATAACTTGAATTCTGGACATTAATTACGCCAGGATCAATGCCAGCACGCCTGTCCTGTCTAATCCCTATTGCCTGCCTTGCTCACCAGAGCATAAATTGGCGAACTGCGGTAAAGCGGGACGACAAAAACCGGTAGGCGTGCAACTAAAAGAGAAGTCAGACTCTCCTTTATCGTTCAAACAAAGGGTAACAGAACTAAGTTTATTTCTAGCATCTTGCTTCTAACGCATCAATTACAGTCTGAGCGAAGTTTGTTTTGTGAAGCCGGTTTGCGGACCACATACCTCCGGGGCTGAAAACGTTGATCTCCAGTAGCTTGTCTTCCACGATGTCGAGGCCAACGAGAAACATTCCGTCGTCAACGAGCCGCGGCGCAACCTTATCTACCAGTTTTTTCATGGAAGGCGTGATTGAAGCGGCTTCAACTGTTGCTCCGACTGATATGTTACTACGCACATCGCCCTGTGCTCGCAGGCGTCGTATTGCCGCTGCTTTTCCGTCGCGTTCGAGTATCTGACCGTTCATAACGAAAAGGCGGACATCACCTTTTACTGCCGCTGGCAAGTATTCTTGGGCGAGGATGTGTCCTTCCTCCAGAAGTATCTCAAAGATTTGGTTGATGTTTTCCGGACGATCAAGGCGGAGGTAAAAGACATTGTGCCCGCCCGATCCGTGTAACGGCTTCACCATTATCTGTTCGCCACAATTGGTCGCAAAATCCAGTAAATCGGCCTTAGATCTGGTTACAATGGATTTTGGTCGAACATCTGCTGGGAAGAAATGTAAATACATTTTGTTGATCGCGTGAGCCAAGCCGTCTGGATCGTTGACCACAGTCACACCGCTTTGCTTGGCCAAACGACCGAAGTTGATCCCAGCAAGGCGCGCCCACGGCCTTGAAACCACGTCTTCCGCCGGATCATTCCTTAGGAAAAGAGTGTCCAGATTACTGATGTCTATCGAGTTAGAAGCTGCATCGCGAGCCTCTTTTTCAGCAATCAAATCCACGGAAGCGGCTGAAGCGACCTGAACCGCACGGGCTGTTACCTTAGCATCGATATTGCAAGAGAGCGATGCTACATCCATCCTGTATACTTCGTGGCCGCGGTTTGCCGCTGTCATCGCAAGTAGCGTCGTCGTATACCGCTCCTTTTCAGTCTCTAGTCGGTTTACTAGAAATCCCAGTTTCATAATTCCGTGCTCCGCGCCATTTCGAGCAACCCACCGCCGCGTTTCAGCCCCTCGACTATCGGAGTCAGCCGTTCTGGTTCGAATACCGCCGGCTTAAAACGCGGAGCCCGTAGCAACCCACGCCAACTCATCTCTTCCAAAATGTCGAGATGATCGTAAGACACTTTTCCAACCAATAGAGGTTCTATGTTCCCAGTGCTTAGAACGTGTTCCACAACAGACTGCAGCCCCCGAAGGTACACCATGTCCTTCGTGAACCCTCCTCCACGAACTACTCGCATTGTCATTGTGAACGCGGCACGCCGTCCAAAAGAGTACTCTCTATTAAGGGTACGAAAAATATCAATAAATCCCGCCCCCGCGACAAGATTCGCCACTGCAACGACACGCCCAGCTATCTGGCGCCAACGAGGGCGTGTTAGGCCGCCTGTGCAATGTTCCGCAAACACGGCGAGACCTTCCTGAAGTTCCTCATAACCAGCCATTCCCTGACGGAGTTGTCCAAAAGGTTGTTCAGCCCCATTGCGGTGTGTCAAAACATGCACGCCGATTTCGTGATCCAGTGTCGCACGCAATCGTCGACGCGGAACCTTTGCGTCGCTTCCGACCAGAAAGCGACCGCGACTGACCATTAGACCGGGGACATCCTCGCGGGTTTCAACCAGTTTAGGATCCAATCCATAACCGAGCAAGTCTTCACGCGCCGCAGCGGCGAATGCCTCTGCATTAAGCGAGTCACTCGCGTGATCATCCTTTGTGTGCGGTGGCACGTGTTCCAGAATGTCTTTGGCCAGAGCGACAAGCCGGTCATCCGGGGCGCCAAAAATCTGACGGCTGACGAGAACAAATCGCTCTGTTTCGCGCTCTTCAAGAAGTGTCGCAAACCGGTCAAGTTCTGTGCGCTTGGTTGCAAAAAATCTATGCAGAGTAGGATCTTCGACTTGTTCAAGTGGGATTTGGTAGATGTTACGCTTGAAACGTCCTGGATCAATTGGCAGGGGACGGTAGTGGAAGTCGGGCTCGCGATCATAGTGGTCCGCTGCGAACCGTCTCCAGGCAGAAGGCGCATTCACCGGGGTTGACAGAAGAAGCGGATCAAATGCTTCGCCAAATCGATAAAGCTCTCGGTCAATAGCTAAAATAGCTTCGCCAACACGAGTCCGTCCCAAAGCGTGATAATGTGGCGGAAGATGGACACGCTCAGAGTGGCAAAAAGAGTAAAGTGCCTTCTTCAGCACTCTTCCGAACAGGGTTTGAAATTCCCGATGCAATACAGGCAGGATTTCTCCTGTAATTTGGTCGAGGTAAATGGGGCTTAATCCCAAACAAATTGGGACAATGTTAGCCTCGATTGCAGCCGATCCTGTCAGCAGCGGGCGTAGCGTCTCGGGATGAGGAACACGCATATAAGCGACCTTAATCTCCGGCTCCTTTGCTCCAGGCCAGTTTTCAGCAAGTATCGCGCGCTCCAGTTCATTCAGGAAGCTGTCGCCGGCGCTGGTTTCAGGAACGTGGCACTCAAATAGCAACGATTGTTCTTTCGAAAAGCCGGAGCCCGCCGCTTCAAGTGAATAAACTTCTAGCAAAAGAACCGAATGGAACTCCTTCGCTAACTCAGCGAGCATTTGTTTTACAACATCAGAAAACTCAGCGCTGTAAGGGGTGGCCATCGGCGCTATTGCAAATGAGGCTTGACCTAAAAGCAGTTCTGCAGTGGCATGATCCTCGCGGTTCTTCGGCCCGCGATGGAGACAGAGAAATGGATGGCGTTCCTCTATCGCAAGCCGTCCACCTACAATCTCCATGTCGAATGGAACCGTTGGAATTGGCGAGACTGACGTGAAATCTAACGCCGATTTTCCTGTCATAATGACGTCCATTCCTGCAAGAGCCCGGCCGAAGCGTAGCGAAAAAGACGGTACAACTCGCTAATTGCCTCACGGTCGGCAAAGCCAGTCCATTCATTCATGAAAAATTTCTTGACCTCGACAGAAAGCACGCAGCCTGTCTCAGGGAACCGCTGATGAACGAACTCCGGAAACCATCCGCCCTTGAATTTAACATTCTCACGCACGTCCAATTTCCGCCCGAGAAACGGGACGGAGTCGATATCACTCATGAAACGATCGATCAAGGGCGCCCAAAGATCGCGGTCTTTCATTGTCCCTGTCCCAACGTTTATTTCCGGGTTCGTCAGGTTCTCTGCCGGGCTAACGTCTGGACCATCTCTTCGGTGATTGTAGGTATGCAGGTCAAGAATAACAAAAGTTCCATGCTGTTGCTCTACCTGCTCTAAATCGCGAGCTAGCGCGTCATAGAAAGCATCGTATTCGGCCAACGAACGTTCGACAGTTCTCTTGCCAAGTGGTTCCCGCCAGACATGGAGCCCCCAAGCCTGCTCGGGCGTTTGGTATACGGCTAAGTCACGCGGACGATTGAGATCCACTTCAAAACGGGAGCGGTCGACGAGAAGGCGTGTTGGACAGGCGGTTGCCCAGTAGTCGGCATAAGGATCCTCCTCGCGAAATCGTTCCGCTTCACTAATAGCTAACAAGGGAACTAATTCGGCGCGAAGGTCATGGCCGGAGTGGATTGCAGCGGCAAGGATTGGTCCTTTCGCCTGATCGATGTGCCATCGCGGCCGAACATCAAAGCTCGCATTCTCTTCTCGAAAACCCGTTTCCAAGATATCACCACTCCCAACTCGGAGATTACGGCTTGGCTTAAGTCTGATTGCCGAATACCGTAACTAAACGTTTATTCAGGCCACGAAAATTTCCCTCGCCACTGCCCATCTCGGCTTTAAATAGGTGAATAAACCGATCTACAGTTCTGCGCATTGACTTCAATCAAACAGTAAATTTACGCCAATGAATGGTTCCCAATCCGTTTGTTTACAGGAAAAATGATGTTCTCCGGGAGTTGGCAACCGGATATTTTAATGCCTTTTATCCGCCTTTCGAAACGAAGAAAGCAACCAAACGTAAAATAATACTGAAAAGTGAATTATTTCGGGTCTCGACTGAACGCAGTTGAAAGCCGAGAGCCTATTCACTGATTAAGGTTTCGAAAGTTTACGCGCCGCCATTAGCCACGTTCTTATGACAAGACCTCAACACTCACCTCGAGGTACTTATGTGGGCCGGGATTGTTCAACTTCGGAAGCTACCAAAGACCTTTGCCCACCTCAACCAAACTGCTCCCGACAATGCGCATCCACCGGTCACAGACCTTGCGGCATCTGTTGTTCCAACTTGTCTTTCTCCTCCTCAACCTCCGTCATTGTAGCTTCTGTAAGCAGCAGGGTTCCTGCCACCGAGACTGCGTTCTCAAGAGCAGTTCTTACAACTTTTGTAGGATCCACAATGCCCGCATTTAAAAGATCGACATATTCGTTCTTGGCCGCATCGAACCCTAGGGCCCCTTTGCTTTCCAGCATGCGCGCGACAACGACGCCACCATCGACTGCAGAGTTGTCCGCTATTTGCCGAGTAGGCGCACTGAGAGCACGGCAAAGGATCAGTAGACCAGTGCGCTCGTCTCCTTCGGCTTTTTCAGCCAGCTCCATTATGGGTTGCGTGCAGCGAAGGAGTGCTAGGCCACCCCCTGGAACAATCCCCTCCTCCATTGCTGCCTTGGTTGCACTGATTGCATCGTCCAGAGCCTCTTTTCGGCTTTTCACTTCTGCCTCAGATGGTGCACCAACGCGAATTACTGCAACACCGCCGGCCAGCTTAGCCAACCTCTCTTCCAGTTTCTCTCGATCGTAGTCACTTGTCGTTGCATCTATTGCCGCTCGAATCTGATTGATCCGCTCAGAGATATGATCTTTGTCTCCTTCCCCGCCAATTATTGTGGTCGTATCACCGGTACAGATCACGCGGTTCGCACGGCCGAGTTGCTCGATCGAGAGACTTTCCAGCGTTGTGCCGACCTCTTCGGATATCAACTGTCCACCGGTAAGCACCGCGATGTCCTCAATCATCGCCCGTCGCCGATCACCAAACCCAGGGGCTTTTACTGCAACAACCCTCAAGCCGCCTCGCAACTTGTTGACGACCAGAGTTGCCAGTGCTTCTTCGGTCACATCCTCGGCGATGATCAACAGTGGTGAGTTCTGCTGAACAACTGATTCAAGAAAAGGAATCAATGGTCGCAGACTTGATAGTTTCTTATCATGAAGGAATACGAGAACGTTTTCCAAGTCGCAGGTTAAATCCTCGGTTTCTGTAACGAAATACGGAGAAATATAGCCACGATCGAATTGCATGCCTTCGACCACTTCAAGCACCGTATCAATTGTGCGAGAGTCTTCTACCGTAATCGCGCCTTCGTCCCCTACTTTTTCAATGGCGTCCGCAACGAGTTCTCCAATGTATACGTCATTATGAGCTGAAATCGTTGCAACCTGAACTTTTTCGACGCGCGACTTAACCGGCTGAGACAAACCTCGAAGCACGTCGACCGCAGCTTTCTTTCCCCTGTCCAAACCACGTCGAATTTCGATTGCGCTCGCTCCGGCGACTACATTTCGGATACCTTCCGCAAATATCGCCTCGGCGAGAAGCGTCGCGGTGCTGGTACCATCCCCTACCAAGTCTCCTGTCTTTTCTGCTGCTTGCCGCAGCATCTGCGCCCCTAGATCTTCCTCCGGGTCCTTCAACTTGATTTCCTTAGCGATGGTTACACCGTCGTTGCAAACGATAGGAGTTCCCCATTTACGCTGAATAAGGACAGATTTGGACTTAGGTCCCAAGGTTACACGCACTGCGTCAGCAAGTGCCTTTGTCCCAGAAAGAAGCTTTTCCCGTGCCTTCGAGTGAAACAAAATCTGCTTGTAAGCCATTTTTCTGACGCCAGATTAGAGTGATTGGTACTGACAAACATTTTTGACAAAGGCGATGGCATTTCTTTGATACAGGTCAAAAGAAACCACGAAGAACCCCGGAGCAAATTAAATTAGGAAAGCTTCTTTTATACAAAGATCAGTTGGGAAATACTTTGGATTCCTTTTCGAAACGCAACTTATTCGAAAAGGGTTCCGAACACCTCTTTGCGCGTTTTCAGAAATGCTGTTGAGTTTGGATTTACCTCAACACCGTTCGACAATTCCGTGATACTGGTTGAAAAACTTCTGGTGCGAACCTCGCTAACATACATCTAATTCAGCATAGGAAGCGCTTGTCTTCTAATGGAAAATTTGCTCGACTTTCCTAGCGGTCAAGCGCTTTGGTACGCGGTAATCCTCTTAATGGCGTCTTATATTCGCGGGTTTTCTGGGTTCGGCTTTACTGCAATATTTTTCGCCGGACTTACTTTCATTTTGCCTGTGATCGAAATCGTACCGCTGTCTATCGCCCTGGAACTAACTGCGTCCTCGGCGCAGATGAGCGGTATTCTAAAGCATATCAAATGGCGCGAACTTGGCATCCTGCTTGCAACAGGCATAACTTGCACACCTATAGGAGTTTACCTGCTTGGACACATTGACGACCAAACTCTGAGGTTGACAGCTTTGGTATTCGTCTTCGCGTCCAGCCTCTATTTGGTCTTTTGGCGTGCACGCTTGCGCCGGTTTTCTCCCAGCATGTATGCGCTAGTCGGATCTGCAATTGGTGTCATCAACGGCGCGACGGCTCTTAGCGGCCTTGTTCTGGCTCTGTTTTTCAGCTTTTCAAACGAGCGAGCGGCCGAGATGCGTGCGACGATGATATTCTACTTATTTGCCGCTGATGTATGGGCTTTTTTTCTTTTGATTGAGGCTGGTTACTACGACAGCGTATCCATCATACGCGCCGGAGCCTCTCTACCGTTACTCGCGATTGGCCTCTGGTTGGGAACTAGACATTTCGCTGCTGTAGGAGCTGAATCCTACAGAACGATAGTACTATGGCTCTTGCTGTTGCTAAGCACGGCAGGTCTGGTTGGCGTATTCACGACTTTGCCGAACTTGGGTCAATGACCAGCGGCCAGTTGTCTTCCCGGCGGCACCGCTGCGTGTCCTTTCCAAGAAGATTGACAAACAGTTTACTGCCGAGGCGTTTTCGTCAGCCATGAGATAAGCCTAGTTTAATTCATCGATAACAATGATACGCTGATGAAAGTACACGACCCGAAATTCTCTCTCACATGCAGAGAGTTCAACTTTTAGAGTTCCGACTACCCTGCAAAGCCTCATCGAAATTTCGGGCGACAACTCTTTGCGGACGGAGCTGGCATCACGCATTTGATTTCCATCAATCCCGGATCGCGAATCTGGCGCTATGTTATTTCAAAGCAACTCCGGTACCAGAAGAACCGGAGTCGCCAGTCTTTCAGACAGAGTGGGAGGCTCTGAATGCAAGAGGCTTACCAGTACATCCAGTCGTCGAAGAGCTACGAGCACGGCGTTTCCACTATACCTCTGACCGGTGTGACAGTTGGAAAATTATTGACGAAGACTGCAACAAGATTTCCTGACGCAGAGGCCTTGGTGGTTCCCTATCAGGATATCCGTTGGACATATCAAGAGCTGGAGCACCATGCCGAAAACATTGCTGCCGGGTTGATTGGCCTCGGTCTAAAGCCCGGACAACGGATTGGGGTTTGGGCACCTAACATGGCGGAATGGGTGGTGCTGCAATTCGCCACTGCCAAGGCCGGTTTGATCCTAGTCAATATAAACCCCGCTTATCGGCTGTCCGAGTTAGAATTCGCGATGAGGCAAGTTGAGGTAACGGCACTGGTGTTCGTACCTTCTTACAAGACCAGCGATTACGTCGAGATGCTGAACGAACTGATGCCGGAACTGGCCGAAGCCACGCCCGGACGGTTAAAAGCGGCCAAGATCCCGAGCCTGCGTTGGGTGGTTACCTTAGGCCAAGACCGGTTGCCCGGCTGTATACGCTATTCCGAAATCATTGCCCGAGCCACCCGAGAAACCCGGTCGCAATTAACGGCGCTGATGCCAACGCTACAGTTCGACGATCCTATCAACATTCAGTTCACATCGGGCACCACCGGCCGCCCCAAGGCCGCGACACTGACCCACCATAACATAGTTAACAACGCTTTTTTCACTGGGCTGCAAATGCGTTTGACTGAACGCGACAGGATGTGCATCCCCGTGCCCATGTATCATTGCTTCGGCATGGTGCTTGGAACGCTTTGCTGCGTTGCGCACGCTGCCACCATGGTTTTTGCATCGGCCGGTTTTGATGCTGCGGCGACAATGGACGTAACCGAGTCAGAACGTTGCACAGTGTTGCACGGAGTACCCACTATGTTCATCGCTTCACTCGACAGTACGGGCTTTAAAGGTCGCGATCTGACGCATCTCCGCACTGGTATCATAGCAGGTGCGCCCTGCCCGGCCGAACTGATGAAGCGGATCATGTCTGAAATGCATATGACCGAAATAACCATCGCATACGGTATGACCGAGACCGGTCCTGTCAGCACCCAGACGGCAATTGACGATCCAGTCTTCCGCCGGGTCGAAACCGTTGGCCGAGTGCTTCCACATACGGAAATCAAGATCGTCGACGCAGAAGGCCTGATCGTATCACGCGGGGTGCCGGGCGAACTTTTGACTCGTGGCTACTGCGTGATGCTCAAATACTGGAACGATCCCGAAAAGACAGCGAAGGCGATCAACGATGCCCGCTGGATCGCCAGTGGCGACATCGCGGTCGTTGATGACGAAGGGTTCTTCCAGATTGTGGGTCGTAGCAAGGACATGCTGATCCGTGGAGGCGAAAACATCTTTCCGCGAGAAATCGAGGATTTCCTTTATACACACCCAGGCATCGAGCAGGCCGAAGTGATAGGCGCCCCGGACGAGAAATACGGCGAAGAGGTTTGCGCCTGGATCAAGTTACGTAAAGGCTACCTCGCAAACGACGAGGACATCCGCGAATTCTGCAAAGGCAAAATCGCTCATTTTAAGATCCCCCGTTACATCAAGTTCGTCGATAGCTTCCCAATGACGATTACCGGTAAGGTGCAGAAATATG
Organism: Ruegeria sp. YKSD179; assembly: GCF_059612885.1. Classification (NCBI taxonomy): domain Bacteria; kingdom Pseudomonadati; phylum Pseudomonadota; class Alphaproteobacteria; order Rhodobacterales; family Roseobacteraceae; genus Ruegeria; species Ruegeria sp. YKSD179. The sequence goes on from NZ_JBXWRL010000050.1 coordinate 11,988, forward strand.
TGATGCGCGAACAGATGGCGCGGGAACTTTCTGCTGCGAAAAAGGAATAGCCCATGGTCGATCGCGTACAAATCAAGGTTCCTGAACCGCTGCGGTTTGTCGCGCCCGGAGGGGAAGTCATTGGCGTCCTGCCCGATTTTGCCCAAGACCACAACACATTGGTGAGTATGTATCGAGCGATGGTACTGACCCGAGCCTTCGACACTAAGGCGATCGCGCTGCAACGTACTGGGCGGTTGGGCACCTATGGCTCCAGCTTGGGGCAAGAGGCGGTTGGTATTGGCAGCGCACTAGCGATGCGGGCTGAGGACGTTTTCCTGCCTTCTTTCCGAGAGCACGGCGCGCAGATGCTGCGTGGCGTGCCCCTGGAGGGACTGTTTCTGTTCTGGGGTGGTGACGAACGTGGCAATGCCTTTGCCGAGGCGGTGCAAGATTTTCCGGTTTGTATCCCAGTCGCTTCACAATTCCCCCATGCCGCAGGAGTGGCATTGGCAATGGCGCAGCGTGGCGAGCCGCGGGTGGCGGTGGCAGTGGCTGGCGACGGCGCTACGTCAAAGGGAGATTTTTACGAAGCGCTGAACCTTGTTGGAGTGTGGCGCTTGCCGGCGGTGTTCGTGATCAATAACAACCAATGGGCAATTTCCGTCAGACGCACCGATCAGAGCGCGGCTCAGACACTGGCACAAAAGGCAGTAGCGGCGGGTGTGCCTGGGACAATCGTTGATGGCAACGATGTGATTGCTGTCCGCGCAGCCGTCGCCGAAGCGGTAGATAACGCGCGGGTCGGGAAAGGCGGCTGCCTGATCGAATGCCAGACCTATCGGTTAGGCGATCACACTACCGCGGACGACGCCAGCCGTTATCGCGATGACGAAGAGGTCAGCCCGCATTGGCAAGAAGAACCTATTGCCAGGCTGCGAAAGCTTCTCGTCGCGGATCATGGCTGGAGCAGACAGGAAGAAAAGGCGCTCTTGCAGGACTCCGATACTCGCGTCAATGCCGCGGCCGAAGCCTATCTGGCCATTGAACCAGAACCCGCTCGGGCAATGTTCGATCACCTCTACGCTGAGTTGCCCGTCGATCTGGCTTTTCAAGCCGAGGACGTCACCAATGGCTGAACTTACTATGATCGAGGCCATACGGCTAGCACTTGGTCGGGCGTTGCAAGACAACCCCGAGGTGATCATCTTTGGAGAGGATGTAGGCATCGATGGCGGTGTTTTTCGCGCCACCGACGGGCTGATCCAGCGCCACGGCGCGGCTCGGGTGCGCGACACGCCCCTATCCGAAACTGTGATCGCTGGCGTGGCAGTGGGTGCAGCGGCGCAGGGGCTGCGGCCAGTGGCCGAAATCCAGTTTATGGGCTTCATCTATTCCGCCATCGACCAGTTGGTCAATCATGCCGCAAGACTGCGTAATCGCACTAGAGGGCGACTGAGTTGCCCGATGGTGTTGCGTGCGCCTTATGGCGGCGGCATTAAGGCTCCCGAGCACCATTCCGAAAGCATGGAGGCAATGCTGGCGCATATCCCCGGGCTGCGGGTGGTAATTCCTAGTTCACCCGCTCGAGCCTATGGCCTGTTACTGGCAGCGATCCAAGACCCTGACCCAGTCGTGTTTTTAGAGCCGAAGCGGCTCTACCGCGCGTTTTCGGAGCCAGTCGAGGATGACGGAGAGGCGTTGCCGCTCGACAACGCCTTTAGTTTGCGCGCGGGCGGTGATCTGACCCTGATCACATGGGGTGCCTGTTGCACAGATGTAATAGAAGCCGCCAAGCAGCTCTCTAGTGAGGGTGTCGAGGCCGAGGTGATCGACTTGGCGACCCTGAAACCTTATGACCGCGCCGCGGTGCACGCTTCTGTAGAAAAGACCGGACGCTGTGTGATCGTTCATGAAGCACCGATGATTGGCGGGTTTGGTGCCGAGGTAGCCGCCGATTTGGCGGAACATCGCCTGACCAGCCTTCTGGCGCCGGTTCGACGGGTTACTGGGTATGACACCATAACTCCGTATTCTCGGCTCGAAGATCATTTCTTTCCCGACGTCGCCCGCATCTTGACCGCCGCCCGGGAAACTATGGAGTTTGCATGAGCATATTTTACTTACCCGATCTTGGAGAGGGTCTGAAAGAGGCGGAAGTTGTCGCTTGGCATGTGGCTGCAGGCGATCATGTGATTGCCGACCAGCCATTAGTATCAGTCGAGACCGACAAGGCGGTGATCGAAGTGCCCTCGCCCCTTAGCGGCACCGTGTCCCGGCTCATGGCGAAAACCGGCGATGTCGTGCCAGTCGGGGGAGCTTTGGTAATGTTCAACAGCGAACTGGCTACAGACAAGGGTGCTATCGTGGGTGAGATCGATGCTGCGGCACCAAAACCCAAACCTACACCGAAAGAACCCAGTGCGGACACAGCGACTCCGGTCAAAGCCAGCCCGGCGGTGCGCAAGTTAGCAGCCGAGCACAAGGTTGATCTGGCGATGGTGACAGGCACCGGTCCCGGCGGTGCGATCCAGTCTGCCGATGTATTAACCGCCATCGATGGCTTGGGCGAAGCGCTGCACGGGCCGCGCCGAGTCATGGCCCGGAAGATGGAGCGCTCTGGCACAAGCGTAGTGCCCGCGACCGTTATGGATCATGCCGACATATCCGCTTGGGCAAAGGAAGCCAATGCGACGCAGCAGCTAATTTGCGCCATTACCGCTGCATGCGCCGCGGAACCCGCGCTGAACGCCTGGTTCGACGGTAAACGTCGACAATTGCACGCGCATGTGGACTTGGCCATAGCTATGGACACGCCCGATGGTTTATTCGCCCCGGTGCTGCGCAGTGTCGAAACCCCTCGTGATCTGGCGCCCGAATTAGCAGCGCTCAAAGCCTCGGTCCACGACCGGACCATCGCTCCAAATGCGATGACCGATGCCACAATAACACTTTCGAATTTCGGTATGATCGGTGGTGAACATGCGGTGCTGGTGGTCGTCCCGCCCCAAGTTGCTATCCTCGGCGCCGGTCGCATCGGTACTCGCATCATCATGAAGGACGGTAGGCCACAGGAACAGCGGCTGCTGCCCCTGTCGCTCAGCTTCGACCACCGCGCCGTCACAGGTGGCGAGGCGGCGCGCTTTCTTGCAACGGTGCGAGCCCGATTGGAAACGCCCTCGGAAAAGGGATGATGCAGTGAGCGAGATATTCGCATTGTGCGACGATTTAGGTCCACAAAAGATCATTCACCTGCATAATTTTCAAGCAGGTTTGCAGGCAATCGTGGTTGTCGACAACATTGCTGCTGGACCCTCGATCGGCGGGGTTCGCATGGCACCTGACGTAACCCTAGCGGAATGTGCCGGACTGGCCCGAGCGATGACGCTGAAGAACGCCGCCGCTGGTTTGCAACATGGCGGTGGAAAGGCGGTGATTTCTGCAGACCCGGCCATGCCGGCTGCAGCAAAACAAGCGCTGATGCGCGCTTTTTCCCAGGCAATCATGCAGATTGAAGACTACATCCCCGGCCCTGACATGGGCACCAACGAAACCTGCATGGGTTGGGTTGCCGACGAGATTGGCCGCGCTGTCGGCTTGCCACGGGTTCTGGGTGGTATTCCGTTGGATGAAATCGGCGCCACCGGTTTTGGACTCGCTGCAGCCGCCGAAGTGGCTTTGGATTATTGCGACCTCGACCTTGAAGGTGCGCGGGTGGCGGTTCAGGGCTTTGGCGCGGTCGGCCAAAACGCGGCGCGGTTCCTAACCGAAAAAGGCGCAAACTTGGTCGCTGTCTCTGACAGTCATGGCAGCCTGGTGGACGCAGGCGGCTTGCCGCTGGCCGAATTAAGGGAATTGAAAAGCGCGGGAGAAAGCGTGACTGCGCTTACCGGCGGTAAAGTATTGCCTGATCCCACAGCGGTTATCGGAGTCGATTGTGATATTTTGATTCCTGCCGCGCGCCCCGGTGCCATCCATGCAAGGAATGTCGACAGCATCAAAGCCCGGTTGATTCTGGAAGGCGCAAACATCCCAGCAAGTGCCGAGATCGAAGTTCAGCTTCATAACCGACGAGTGCTCGTAGTACCGGACTTCATCGCCAATGCCGGCGGGGTAATTTGCGCCTCGATTGAGTATCACGGCGGGTCCGAAGCGCAAGCCATGCAAACTATAGCAGGGAAGATCCGACACAACACTCGCGTGGTACTGGAGGTGATGCGCGAAAATCGAGTTCCGCCGCGACAGGCGGCCTTAGATATTGCGCACTCAAGGGTGCGCGACGCGATGGCAATGCGCCGCAACTTTGTCTAGATGCCTAGAGCGCGGGTCAGTTTAAGCCACAGCGAGCCTCCGATCAGCGGGAACAAACTCGTCCCCGCCGCTAAGACAAATTCTTCGAACGATAGCGAGGAAAGTTGCAGTACCCCTGCCACCGAAGGCAATTGAAATGCAGCCGTAAGCAGAGCCAGGCACAAGAGCAGTGCAGAAAAGACCCAAGGGTTTTTCGAAACCGAATTGATCAGCAGTCCTTCTCCGCGTTCCCGCATATTGAAAACGTGCCAAAGTTGCCCCAACGCCAGTGTTAGAAAGGCCACTGTCACCGCTTCGTGCACCGGAAGCGCAAGATGGATCAGCGCCAACCAATACGCGCCCAGAGTGGCAACCGTGATCAGAAGGCCAAATACCGCGATATCGATCCATTGCGGACGGCCGACGATCGGATCCTGTGGGTCGCGCGGCGGCCGTTTCATTACGTTGCGATCACCCTCTCCCAGACCCAAGGCAAATGCGGGGAACACATCGGTGACGATATTGAGAAACAGAATTTGCAACGGCACCAACGGCGCGGGAAGACCAGCGGCTATAGCAAGCCCGACTATCAGGATTTCGCTGAAATTGCATGACATTAGATAGACCACGAAGCGGCGAATGTTCCCAAATATCACGCGACCCTGCCACATCGCTGCGACGATCGAGGCGAATGCATCATCCTTAAGCACAACATCGGCTGCATCGCGCGCCACTTGAGTTCCACGTTGACCCATGGCGATGCCGATATCGGATTTCTTAAGTGCAGGAGCGTCGTTAACACCGTCGCCGGTCATAGCCACCACGTGGCCCTGATTCTGGTAATATTCGACCAGCCGCAGCTTGGTTTCGGGCGCCACCCTCGCGAATACGTTCGTCTCAGCCAGTTGACGGCACAACACCTTGCCGACCTTGCCTTTTTTCAGTTCTTGCAGCGACTGCTCGGACATTGCGACAATGCGGCCATCCACACCCAGCCCGGCCTGAGCCGCGATCTCGGTTGCAGTGGCTATATGGTCGCCGGTCATCATCACCACTCGCACGCCGGCGCTCAGGCATTCCGCGATCGCCGCCGGTACATCCGGTCGCAGAGGGTCCAGCAATTTAACGAGACCGACAAACGTCGGTTGCTCAAGTAGCGGCTCCTCTACGCTGTCGCTATACTTGTACGCAAGGCCGATCAGGCGATAGCCGGCCCCAGCCGCCGCCTCGATCCGGTCCAGCCATTGCTGCCGCTGGGCCTCGGTCAGAGGCTGAGGGCCGGTCGCGGTCAGCACCGCGATCGAGCTTTCCAATACAGCCTCGGGAGCCCCCTTGACCGCGACGAAATAGCGACCTTCAGCGCTGTGCTGAGTCGCCATCATCTTGAAGGCTGGGTCGTATGGATGCTTTCCAACCTCGGGCCGGTCGTCGGGGTCGAGATCGGGGCGTACCCCCAATAGCGCCGCTACGTCCAACAGCGCCAGTTCCAGCGGATCCCCAATGCCGTCCTGACCGCTGTGGGTTAGTTCCGCAGTGTTGCAGAGCGCCCCTATTTCCAGCGCCATGCGCAAGTCCGGTGCATCGGCCACGTTTCGTACTAAATTCTCGGTAGTCAGATCGCGATCTTCTAATAGAAAGCCCGCTACCGTCATCTGGTTTTCGGTTAGGGTGCCGGTCTTGTCTGTCAGGATCATTGTAGTTGCGCCTAAGGTCTCGACCGCTGACAGACGTTCTATTAACGTGTTGCGCCGGGCCATCCGCAGCATGCCGCGCGCCAGCGCTAGAGTAGCAACAACGGGCAAGCCCTCAGGCACTGCCGCTACAGCGAGCGCTATCGCGGTCTCAGTCATCGCGACCATCCCGAGGCCGCGCATGAACCCAATCAGCCCGATCAACCCTGATAAGACGATAGTAATCAGCACTAATGCCTGACCCAGCTTGTCGAGACGTTTCTCTAGCGGGTTCGCCGCTGCTTCCGCGGTTTGGGCCAGGGTAGCAATCCGACCTATTTCCGTCTCGGCACCGACCAAGGCGACGACGCCGATACCGGCGCCACGCGTCACCGCTGTACCTTTGAAGGCGATATTTGTTCGATCTGCGACCAGAGTATCAGGGACCAGCCGCTGCGACGTTTTCGTAACGGGAGCCGACTCCCCAGTCAAAGCGCTTTCGTTGCATTGTAAATTCTCAACCTTGATCAACCGCAAGTCGGCAGGCACCACATCTCCAGCTTCGAGGATCACCACGTCGCCCGGGGTGACCTTGGCTACCTGCAGCAACACCGATTCTCCGTCCCGCCGCACTCGGGTGGTGAACGCGGTCAGTTGAAACAGTGCCTCCATCGACCGCAGCGCTTTCCAGCTGGTGAAAAAGCCTATAGCGGTGTTGATAGCCAAAACGCAGAAGATCGCAATCGCTTCAGGGTAGTCGGAAACCATCATTGACAGCACCGCGGCCGCAGTCAGAAGCCAAACAATCACGCTGCGGAACTGATCAAGTAGAAGCGTCAGCACTGTAGTACGTTTCGCTCGTTCCAGTTGGTTTTCGCCATAGATCTTCTGTCGGCGCGCCGCCTCTTCCGCACTCAGCCCGCGCTCCAGATCAACTTCCAGCAAAGCAAGTGCGCCCGCGCTGTCCTGGGCGTGAACCTGTCCCCTTGTCCGGGGGTCTAAATTCATCGGCGGCTCCTTGCTGCAAACTACCGTTTGGCTCACTGGAATCGGGGCCGATCCGGCCAAAGGTGGATTCAACGCACCTTTGCTAAACGCTGAAAGACCGGCTCTATCAGGTTCCCACCGCTGGGACTTCCACGCAACCTGAAAACGTGCTGCTACCTCAGCATGAGTCTAGTTCTTCACACAATGCCCTTTTGCGGACGGAAGCAAAGTCCGCCGAGCGGTCATTTTAAAGAAACAGATCTAGTTGCTGCAGCTAGCCCAAAGTGGTTGTATGTTTGGAGGGAGCGATTGCGCTCGATGCGAACGACTTTTTTTCTGCCCAAGACAGTTAGGCATCAGACCTTCGCATGCCGCTCAGCGGCGAACAAAGCCCCGCGTAAAAATCGGATACTACCAGCATTCATTTGCGAAAATTGGTTTGCTAGGCTGGAAAAATCATGTTGACAGCTTGGCCACTAATGACATGGGTCAACGTCGCGACCTGTATCTTTCTCTAAAGCTTGGTCAACTCTCAGGACCTGGGAATAGGAAAGGGTGCAGACAATGGCCAAAAAGATTAAGTATCAAAAAGGCAACCGCCATGCATCTAAAATCTCTGACGGAACTGAATTCCGTGAGGTGACGAGTGACCACCCACATCAATTGCTGGATCGCACGTTACGCACCGGTCTTGCGCAATCTACAGGAGGCGTTTCACCCTATTCGATCTTCTCAGCGTGGAATGATTGGGCTTTGCACCTCAGCCGGTCACCGGGTAGGCAACTCGAATTGATGGAACGCGCGCATAAAGACGCAGTGAAGCTGTTGGTTGAAGCATCTGCGAAACCATCCCAGCCCTTGTTTGCATCGCAACCACAAGATCACCGTTTCGATCACCCCGCTTGGGAACACCAGCCCTTCCAGTTTTGGAAGCAGAGTTTTCTGGCGATGCAGGACTGGTGGGATGCTGCTACGGAACCAATGCCGGGCTTGGGCAAGCGAGACGTAGATCGGATACGTTTCCAAGTGCGTCAGATGTTAGACTTGGTGTCGCCGTCAAACTTTCCTTTTTCGAACCCTGAAATCATTGAAGAAACGGTTCGGAAGCTAGGCATGAACCTAGTAGAGGGTGCTCAGCACTGCGCCGAGGATTGGATCCAAACGATGACTCAAGCCCACAAGCCCGCGCCTGAAGGCTTTGAAATCGGAAAAGACCTGGCTTGCACGCAAGGAAAAGTCGTTTTTCAAAATGATCTGTTCGAACTGATACAATACACTCCGCAAACTGAGAAAGTGCACCCTGAACCGCTCCTTTTTGTGCCCGCCTGGATCATGAAATACTACATTCTCGATCTTTCGCCGCAAAATTCGATGGTCAAGTATTTGGTGGATCAAGGGTTTACAGTATTCATGATCTCGTGGTGCAATCCAACAGCGGACCAAGCCCAGTTGTGCCTTGAAGACTATCGCAAAAAAGGCTTCATGGCCGCTTTGGATGTTATCAACGGGATCGTTCCGGGACAAAAAGTGCACGCAAACGGCTATTGTCTCGGCGGCACGTTATTGGCTCTCGCGGCGTGCCTGATGGCACGCGACGGTGATGACCGACTAGCCTCACTCACCTTGATGGCAGCACAGATAGACTTCGCGGAGGCTGGAGAACTATTGCTCTTCGTGGATGAAAGTATGGTCTCTTTCATCGAAGATTTGATGTGGACGCAAGGGTATCTTGACCGACCTCAGATGACCCGAACTTTTGCGACCATACGCGCCAAAGACCTGATCTACTCGCGCGCGGTCAAACGCTACTTTCTTGGGCAAAAGGATCTACAATCAGACATTCTGGTTTGGAATGGCGACACCACTCGCATGCCGGCGCGTATGCACTCGGAGTACCTGCGGGGCCTGTTTCTTGAAAATCGGCTCACCGCGGGTCGATTTGCCGTCGAAGGCAGAGTCATTGCTCTTAAAGACATCTCAGTTCCAATGTTTGTCGTTGGCACGGAAGCTGACCACATTGCGCCATGGCGGTCTGTCTACAAAACACGTTTGTTCACCGATTGTGATTTGACCTTCGTTCTCACCAATGCAGGACATAACGGCGGGATTTTAAGTGAGCCGGGACACTCGGGAAGGCATTATCGCGTGGGACGCCGAAAGCGAGGCGGTCTCTATGTCGACCCAGATAGTTGGCTTGAAAGCCACCATCCAGTTAACGGATCATGGTGGCCAGAGTTGGTAAAATGGTTGCGGAAAAGATCAACTGACGCCATGCTGCCCTCAAATCTGTTTCATAAAACTCGGCCTCGGCGCCCCTATGCCGATGCTCCAGGCGAATACGTTTTTCAATGCTAATCCGGCAAGCATGCCTTTGTCCTTTGCGTTTGCTGAGCGGACGTCCGGTCATTCAAAAGGTACTCATAGACGAGCCCGAAACAGTCTTAGACATGCCAGAGAACCAGCTTTTTCGAAGAATCCGCAGAACCCGAAAACTAACACTTGAGTTTACTGGTGTATTCAAGACAGAGAATCTTTCTATGATCTAAAGAGAGCGTCCATGAGTGCGCAAAGAAAACAGTTTGAACTTATCTCGAGCAGATCACGCCGCCTAGCGATGTCGGCGATCAAGGAAATGTCTATTCTGAGCGCCAAAGTTTCTGGAGCAGCATCGCTTGCTTGGGGATTGCCTTCTTTTCGCACACCTTCCTACATTCGCGAGAGCGTAGCGCGGGAACTGGAACGTGATCCCACGATGGGCATGTACACTTTGCCTGCCGGTTTACCGGAACTTCGCGCGGCCGTTGCACATGAGCATGAACGTCGAACAGGAATACGAGTCGATCCAGAACGAAATGTGACGATCACCTCAGGCAATATGGAAGCGTTGAACAGCCTTCTACACGTTCTGGTCGAAGCCGGAGACGAAGTGATCGTGACGGACCCAGGTTTTGTATCTCATATAAGTCAGATCGAGTTTTGCGGCGGAACGCCTGTGTTCTGGTCTATGCATGAGGATAAAGGCTGGGAACTGGACGTCGATGCGCTCGAAAAACTGATTGGGCCCCAAACCAAAGCCATAGTACTGGTCTCCCCTTCTAACCCAACGGGTCGGATCATTAAGGAACACACTTTGCGCCGCACTGCAAAGATTGCTGCCCGGCACGGTGTATTGATTATTCTCGACGACCCTTACAGCCTATTCACTTACGAAAACAAAACGACATTCTTTAACCTGGCCTCGGCGCGAGAACATGTTGAAAACCTAGTATACCTCTTCACTTTTTCAAAAGCCTACGCGATGAGTGGGTGGAGAGTAGGCTACATGATCGCTCCCGAAGTGATTTGCGGTGAGGTAGCCAAGGTGCATGACCTTACAATGATTTGTACGCCACGGATTTCTCAGGTTGGCGCTTTGGCGGCCTTGTCTTCGGAGCCAACCCACTTGCAAGACTTTGAGACGCGGCTGGATCGCAGGCGGGAACTGATCTGTGATCGGCTGGATGCTGTGTCCCATATTTTCGATTACGCGCGGCCCGAAGGGGCGTACTACGTTTTCCCTCGCCTTCGCGGGTCGCAAGTGGAAGATGTAATGTTTTCACATGAACTGCTACGCGACGCGAAGGTCACCGTAACGCCGGGCAGCGCATTTGGCCCTTCTGGCTCAGGTCACGTTCGGATGGCATACTGTGTAGCTGAGGATGTGATAAACCTCGCGTTTGACCGTATCGAGAAACACTATGGCTATTCTTGAAAAACTTGATCGAGTTGTTTTTCTGAATGATGGAAGATGTTCTGGTTTATGGCTCTGCCATTGTGGAGTGTTCAACTCAGACTGCCTTACATGCGTTTGAGCGCAAACTACGCAAAAGGTCTATCATTTTCTGTTTTGTTGGATCGTACTATTCTACTCCGCTCCGGAATACGTAACCCCAAGAGCGTTGCAGAACGATTTATTCTGGTACGATCGTCACAATAAACGATTTCTTAAAGGGAATTTACCAGCGCGCGAGCAAATTTAAACTTTGTCACAGGCTGTTAAGCAAGCCCTTCTGAATTTCCGACAATGGCATTTCGGCAAGTTCTTTCGCCACTTCATCGCGGATGAGTTGTCGAAGATCATGATCCATGTTCTGACGCAGAATTCCAAGAAAATTTGTTGGTGCAGCGATTATTAGCCCCCTATTGGATTTTTACGGTGTCGTTCACCCAGAGCCGAAACGACACTTACTGCGAATGCTTCTGCACGCTTCGCTTCGACGTCGGTTGCTTCCATGGCGCTGCGAGAACTACCAGAGACTGCCGCGGCGCCACCATCAAACCTTCGGCCGGGTCGATCAGGGTTGCCAACCTCGCCCGCATGTTTGGGTCGCTCGATGCTTTTTCGGTTTGCAATACCGGTTGCGCGACCGCCCCAGTGTTTTTGAGAAGCGGCGCTTTCTTTGAATCGCAAACCAGAACAACGACGTCTTCAGGTACTCGCAAGATTTTCGACACGGGCAAACCTCCATCATCTTGGGCCTTACAGCCTCGTCAGACGAAGCATTGTTAAACAATGCGCAAGACGATGCATTGATCTACGTCAGTTCTGGCTTGTTCACATAGCTTTCGTCTAGGTTTTCCGATTGCATTTCTCGGATGCTGACATGGATCAAAACTCGCTTGAATAGAGATGTTACAGTTTCGAAGTTTCCAAGAGGAGGGGATCATGTCCAATCGGGACGGCTACGTTATCGGCTTTGAGCACGTTATGCACACCGACACCGATATAGTCGGAGGAAAGAATGCCTCTCTAGGGGAAATGGTTCGCACCTTGGGTCAGAAGGGCATAAAGGTACCACCCGGCTTTGCGACGACTGCAGGTGCATTTCGGGATTTCATCGAACGCAATGAACTGGAGATCCAAATCGCGCGCGACTTGCAAAGACTTGCCATTGGTAAAGTCTCGTTAAGCGATGCCGGAAAATCCATCCGGAACGCGATAAGAAACGGCGACTGGCCGGACGAAACTGCACAAGAAATCCGCTCGCACTATCGGCGCCTCAGCGATGCGCTCGGGCAGAAGAACGTCGCGGTCGCCGTGCGTTCCAGCGCGACTGCAGAAGACTTGCCCGACGCGAGTTTTGCCGGTCAGCAGGAAACGTTCTTAAACGTTTGTGGGGAAAACGCTTTGCTGGAAGCCTGCCGCAATTGTTACGCTTCACTGTATACGGACCGCGCAATCTCTTACAGGCAAACCAAAGGATTCGAGCATCAGAAAGTGGCCCTGTCTGTTGGTGTCCAACAAATGGTCAACGCCGGAAAAGGCGGATCCGGAGTGATGTTTTCCATCGATACAGAGACGGGTTTCCCGAATGCTGTGCTAATAAATGCGGCGTGGGGTCTCGGCGAAACCGTTGTCCAAGGCGCGGTCGACCCTGATGAGTACCAGATATTCAAGCCGTTTCTAAACGATCGGGCGCTATGTCCGATTCTGGAGAAAAAGTGCGGACGAAAGGAAATCAAGATGATCCTCGACGCCAGCGGGGACGCGCGAACCGTGGCCACATCCACTGCGGAGCGGGAAAAATACGTTCTAAGCGACAGCGAAATCCTGGAACTGGCTCGCCAGGCAAGCATTATTGAAGAACATTACGGCCAGCCGATGGACATGGAATGGGCCCGCGACGGCGATACCGGCGAGATGTTCATCGTGCAGGCCAGACCGGAGACAGTCCAATCCCGCCGCGATTTGCCTGCGCTTAGAACTTATGCCGTTGAAGCGCCCGGCGAGGCACTGACGACCGGGCTGAGCGTAGGCGATGCCGCCGTAAGCGGGCGGATCAATATCATCAAGAGCGCTAGGGACATCGACAACTTTGTCGATGGTTCCATACTGGTGACATCAACAACCGATCCGGACTGGGTGCCGGTTATGAAACGGGCGGCAGCGATCGTCACCGATCATGGGGGCAGGACGTCACACGCCGCGATCATCAGCCGCGAGCTTGGACTACCGGCAGTGGTCGGATGCGGGGACGCAACCCATGTGCTGCATGATGCACAAGAAGTGACTGTTTCGTGTGCTGGCGGAGAGACAGGCACAGTCACAGAAGGCCTGTCAAAGATTACCGTGACCGAAGACACAATAGACGACCTGCCGGACACGCGTACCGATGTCATGATGAACTTGGCAAACCCGTCTGCTGCATTCAGATGGTGGCGCTTGCCCGTAAGGGGTGTTGGACTTGCGCGCATGGAGTTTGTGATAAATTCAACCGTCCGCGTACATCCGATGGCACTTGTTCATCCGGAACGGGTGGCGGACAGCAACGCGCTGGACGAGATTGAACGGCTTACACACTCATATGACAGCAAAGAGGAATTCTTTGTCGAACGGCTCTCACGCGGATTGTCTCGGATTGCCGCCTTCTGCCATCCGAAACCGGTCATAGTGCGCATGAGCGATTTCAAGACGAATGAATACGCAGATCTGTTGGGGGGTCGTTCCTTCGAGCCCAGCGAAGCAAATCCAATGATCGGTTTTCGGGGCGCATCGCGGTACTACTCTGAGCACTATAGGGAGGGGTTCGCGTTAGAATGCCGGGCAATCGACCGTCTGCGGCGCAAGATTGGCTTTCAAAACGTGATTGTCATGATCCCCTTTTGCCGAACCCCAGCGGAGGCCGACCGGGTTCTCAGGGTCATGGGCGAAAACGGACTGGAACGCGGCACCGGCGGTTTGGAAGTCTACGTGATGTGCGAGATCCCTTCGAACGTTGTGTGCGCCGCAGAGTTTGCGAAGCGCTTCGATGGATTCTCGATCGGGTCCAACGATCTGACACAACTGACACTGGGCATCGACAGAGACTCTGAAGACTTGTCCGAGCTATTCCGTGAGGATGACCCCGCAGTGCTCTGGATGATCGAAACCGTTGTTCGCAAGGCACATGATGCAGGTGTCAAAGTTGGCTTTTGCGGGCAAGCGCCAAGCAATGACCCGGCCTACGCGCGTCAATTGGTGAAGTTGGGGATCGATAGTATTTCGGTGACACCGGACAGTTTCATAAAGGTACTCCATAATGTCGCGAATGCGGAAATTGGCTGACTCATGGAACTTCGACCTGGCACATTGGAAGAAGCGCCAGAAAATCTTTTTCCTTGCATAGCCCCGTACCCTCTGTCGCCATTGTTGCGGAAGAGGCAGAACCCCACCACCGCAACGCATCTCGCAAACCATCTCCACGTTGCAATGCAAGGGTGAGCCCCCCAATGAAAGCGTCGCCTGCCCCGACTTTACTGACGACAGGAAGCTTTGGGGTCCGGCATATGTATCGCGTCGCGGAGGTCACGAGCAGCGATCCTTCCGCACCAAGACCCATCACCCGCGTTTCTGCCACGACCCGCGTAATCATGTTGGTTAGAAACCCGATGCTCTCCTGCAGATCTGCAAGCGGCCGCATCGCGGCGCGTTCAGCTTCCCTTTGGTCGAACCGCAGAACATGAAGAGGAGCAACAGGCTCGGAAATCAACCGTTGCAGCGCGCCCTTGGAGGTATCAACGACGAGCCTGTGTGTAATTCCTTCAAGAGCGGTACGGACTTTCTCTGGAAAACGATCGGCAAGACCGGGCGCGACGCCACCACTTAGTACCACTAATCCATGGCGCGGGGCTTGCGAAACGATTTCCTCTATCAGACGCTCGCCGATATCTCCCGTCAGCGTGTCTCCGGGAAGGCTGAACCGGTATTGTTCACCGCTGCTCTAGTCCGTCACAGCGAAGCTCAGTCGAGTTTCGCCGCCGACGTCCATTGCATGAAGCGGAACACACTCGGCTTCAAGCAAAGTGCACAGTTTCTGGCCGCTAGCGCCACCTGTCGCGACCAACGCCTTTGCCCGTCCACCAAGCATGCGTATGGCTCTGGCTACATTGACGCCACCGCCCCCGGATCGACCCTCGGTGCTTTGCAGTATAGCTTCGGACCCGGAACGACAGCCTCAATGGAAGTGGCATAATCCACTGCTGTGTTAAGAGTTATGGTGAGAATTTCATCCAAAATGCACGCACGAAAATTGGAGATATCAGCCCGTTTTTATCCCGCTACTCATTTCCTTGCCCAAGCTCAATCGGCGGTCGAAAGCGATTCAATCCGGGTGTAATGACATTGCAAGCCGCATGGTCGCGGCAAGTATGGCTTGGGACAAGACAGGTGAACTGCCGATACCAATCGCGGCGTCATTGTCCCTGGCATCGCTTTCCCGCAGCGAACATCTCCAGTGTCCATCTCTTTCATTGGCTCGACCGTGAATATTCACCGACCAGTTCGGAAAAGCCACATCTGCAATATGTATTGCCTGCTCTGCGCCTGCCACATCCTGTGCGGAAAGGCCTGCAAGGCTCTCTTGGCCTGAAAACAGGAAAGTTAGACCGTGGGCAACTCCATCGAAGTCAGCTACAGACAAATCTGATCTGGTCTCAAGTTCTTCGATTAGGGTCGAAAGTTCCGGATCTTTCATGTTTGTCTCTCCTTTTGAGCACCGTTTCATAAACCTGTGAAGAAGTTACGTCTCAATAGAAACTCAGCGGCAAGGTTTGGTTCTTTTTAGCAGAATGCGCCTAGTGCTTCCTTGATCAAACGCAAATGATGCGAATCGTGAGCCACTGGCCGCCATTATGTCTGCCGATTTTGTTGAATACTGCTGAATGATGGCTGACCGCTACATTGCGACCACTCAAACTACTTGTTCTTAGGTAAGTTTTGAAAAGATATAAGCTGCTGCAGACGGCAAGGTTGAAAGCTTCGGGTAATCGACTTCCGGAATATCCACTCCTACACGGCTATGCAAAGCCGTGACCAAATTCAGGACGTCCATCGAATCCAAACCAAGGTCATCTTGAAGGTGATCATTATCGTCAATGTCGTCCGGCGCGATGTCGGGCGCGATCCTTACGAGTTCTTCAACAAACGCGACGCGGATTTCTTCTTCGGTCATAGTTTCTCCGGTTCAAACACAGCTGTGATGAACGCTGCAATTAACTGGGCGGCCTGACGGCCATCACTCACGCGGTGGTCAGCGCTCAAGGTCAAGGTCACAACGCGACGTGGAACAATCTCGCCTGAGACCACCCAAGGCCTGACCTGAGGGGCTCCAAGACACACCAGCGCCACCTGGGGAGGAAAGATAACACCGGTCATTGCTTCAGCGCCATCTTCACTGAGACTGGAGACGGTTATCGTACCTTCCGTCATCTCAGAATTTCGAAGCCTGCCTGCACGGGCACGGCCAACAAGATCCCGCATGCCGCGCATGGTTTCCTGCAATGTCATTTCATCCGCGCCAATTAGCGCCGGTACCACTAGTCCACCTCCGCACAAAGCCATCGCGACGCCTATATTCACGGTCTCCGCAGGCAGAAATTGGCCATTTTCATAATGACCGTTCATTACGCCGACTGCCTTGGCGGCATGTACCGCAGCAAGCACAAATAGTGCTCCTATGAGAATGCGCTCCGACGGCGGCACACCCTCATTATGTGCGGCAAGCCGATCCATCGCAGGCTGCACGTCAATTTGCTGGGAAAGATAGAAGTGTGGAATTTACCGTTTGGACCGTGTCATGGCCGCCCCGATCGCCTACCGCATGCTCTCTGACGCGACCAGTGGTTTGTTCGGCCTATGGATCGGTTCCCCGGACGCAGCAGCCTCGACATTAGAGAGAACAATGCGCCCGCCGGGGAACTAACCCTTGATCTCTCCCAAGTTGACGTTACGGTTTCGTGCCCTGCGGCGCGCCGCGGGTGACGCAGCGACCGTTTCCGGGTGTGGCACTACCACTTGGGATTTACTCGGGGCCATCGGCATTCTTTTTCCCGGTGTTTTTGGTACTGTTTCCGTCTGCGGGCTTTGAGGGGCTTGCTTGTCGGCTTCGGCCAAATCGTCGCCCTTTGCGCGGATGCGGGCGAGAGGGGTTCCAACGGGGAGTTTATCGCCGGTTTCTACCAGCAATGCCTCAACTGTACCTTCCTCGAAACACTCGATCTCGATGGCGCCCTTCTCTACATGGTATGACGTCCTTCGGTGTTTCTGGCGACGCGGACAATCAATTCGACGTCGCAGCGGAAGTGCGCTGGCAATGGACAGACCGCACTGAACTGGCGCCGGGGGGCCCGATACCTAACGCTCGATTTTGATCAAGATGCAGTGTTAGTAGATGCTGGTTTGTATGGACCTTATGCCGCGATAAACTTCAACTTCTGACTGTCGCTTTTGGCTGTAGTGTGGATTTACCAGTCAGAGAAACATGCTCTTCAGAGCGTTTGCTTTCTGTTCGAAACTGGTTTGCATTGTAGTTGTTCAATGTGACTGGAAGGTTCGCTTTTGGTCATTACTAAATGGTATGCAACCGCCCTACTCCGCTCAAGCAAAGTTCTTCTGACAAGACCTGTGGTTGAGCCTTTGAACTCAGCGGTTGCTTAGAAGCCCTGTTTTAACGCTAGCCTTCAAGGCCGCACGTAGGCGTATCCCTGTTCCTGCAACTCAATCAAACGCACGACTCCAGAGGGTACAACTGACGCCTCGTCCATCAAAACTACGTCCTTTCCAGCTTTCTTGGACATCTTGCGGTGGGTATTTCCACATGCGGCAAAGGACAGGTTTTCAATTTCAAGGCTCATTGTCGAAATTCGATCTGCAACGGGTGATTTGTCAGGGATCAGCATGTTCAAGCCCGGTCCGTATGCAACCAACTCAATGACGACGTTGTCTCCTTGCTCCCCATAGTACTTGTTTACGTTGGCTGCATTGTTGAGCGCCATATTCATCACACCGGGGTCATTTTCGTTAACATGAATGGCAACATAGTGGGTGTTGCCCTCTGCAAATGCTCCAGTACAAATCGCCAGTGACAGCGCAGCGGCAGCAATAATACTTTTCATAGTTTTCTCCCGGATGTACAACGTCGGACTCACCAGTTTTTAGCAGGAAGCCCAGTCAGTTTTAAATTTGTTAGCGGCCATTTTTCGAACAAACCAGCCAACGAATGCCCAAGTTAGGTATCGGTTTCCTTGTTTTGGGAAATTCCTTCCTCAACGACGTCGGATAACGAACATTTCAGCGTGCTGCACAGCTTAGGTAGCTCTTCAGCGTACAGCCGAATTCTTCCGAGTTCCACCTGGTTAACTCTGGTCGAACTGTTGTGGCCCAATGACTCGGCAAGTTCACATTGTGTCAGACCAATTTTCCTTCTGAGCCGCCTTATGCGCTTGCCGATTTCAAGCCTAGTTTGATATGGCTCCTCACTATGCATGCAATTATTCGAATACTTGATTTTTTAATTGTCAATGTTTTTTTGCCGAATGCGAACGGCAAAACCGCAATAGTTCGCAAGTTTTTTGTACGTCGCGCAATGAATTCTTAACCAGGCCTTGCACAGCTTCTGATTGCGAGTTTCAAAAACCAATATTCAAAATGGAATAAAACATAACTCTCTCACGTTGGTTTCCGAAAGAAGGTGCAGACAAGCACATTTGTAGACAAGCATAGGGAGGATGATATGGCGCTTGATGACGACAATAATCGCAAAGTGGGACAGAAAGCTGCAGATCGGTCGGAGGTGGACGTCTCTCGGCACTTAGGCGATGCTACCGATCCGGGACGGCGAAGATTTCTCAAGAACACAGGCCTCGCGGGTATGGCTGCTGTCGTAGGGACGTCGATCCCCTTCCATGAAAATTTACCTTTGGGCTTCGTTCCAGCAGCTCACGCACAAGGAGATGTTCTCGTTGGTAAGGACGGCCTGACATTGCTGAATGATCGACCCGTCAATGCCGAAACGCCGCCGGAATTTTTGGATGATCCGATTACACCAACAAACCGTCACTTCATCCGTAACAATGGGTTGTTGCCGGATGATATGGATCCTGCAAGCTGGACCCTGACAGTTGATGGATTGGTCGATAACTCGATGGAATTGACGATCGCCGACCTAAAGTCGCAGTTCGAGGTCGTAACCATGGCGCTGACCATAGAATGCGGAGGCAATGGGCGCGCTTTCTTTGATCCGCCTGCAAAGGGTAACCAGTGGACATATGGCGCAGTGGCGTGCTCGGAATGGACAGGGGTACGCTTAAAAGATGTTCTTGAAAAAGCCGGTGTCCAATCGAACGTGGTTTACACCGCACATTACGGGGCCGACAGTCACCTGTCTGGAGACCCTGAGAAGTTACCAATCTCGCGCGGCGTTCCGATCGACAAAGCGATGACCGACAATATCCTCATTGCCTTCGAGATGAACGGTGAAGCGTTGCATCCGATGAACGGCGCTCCACTGCGTTTGGTGGTACCGGGTTGGCCAGGATCCTGTTCACAGAAGTGGCTTCGCCGGATCGAGCTCCGTGATCAGGTTCATGATGGACCGAAAATGACCGGAACATCCTACCGGGTGCCGGGCTATCCGGTCGCGGCAGGTGATGAAGTGCCAAAAGAGGCGTTTGAAATTATCGAACGGATGCCAGTGAAATCGCTTGTGACCTTCCCCGCAAATGCCGCGGATATTGGATTGTCTACCGAAGTGCGCGGACACGCTTGGTCTGGTGACCGAACGATCGACAGCGTTGAGATTTCGATTGATTTTGGCGCAACTTGGATGAAGGCGGAACTTGACGACCCTGCAAATTCCGGGGCTTGGCAGAATTTTCGGGCCAATGTTAGCCTCCCAGTGGCCGGATACTATGAGATATGGGCGCGGGCTACAGACAGTGATGGCGAGGCACAGCCACATGCCATCGACTGGAACCCGAAAGGCTATCTCAACAACACTATGCACCGGGTAGGTGTGCGAGCCAGCTAAACTCGACAGTTGGGGCGGCACGCAGCCGCCCCTTATCTCAAAAATAGGAGAACTACATGCGTCCCCGCTTTCTGGCGCTAGCTGTGCAGTGCCTTGGCCTTTTTTCTTCCCCCACCCTAGCCGACACGATTGAAGGCCTTGCGACAGCCAATCCCAAGAACGGTGCCAAGGTGTTCAAAAAATGCACGGCCTGCCACACGGTCGAACAGGGAGGCAAGAATAAGACCGGGCCGAACATTTATGGCATAGTTGGTGGCCCCGTTGCTGCTCGAGACGACTTCAAATACTCGAAGGCGCTGACGAACGTCGGCGGTGAATGGAATGTTGAATTGCTGGATGCATTCTTCGAAGCGCCGCGCAAGGCTATAAAAGGAACGAAGATGAGCTTCGCCGGGCTCAAAAAACCCAGTGACCGGGCAGATTTGATTGCCTACCTCAATTCATTTTCTGACGCGCCGATCGAATTCGGTGCCGATACGGAAACAGCGGTAACTGAAGATACGGCAGAGGAGCCGGAATTCGGCATCCTGCATGTGGCCGAGGGCGTAGAGGAAACCTACTATTCTTGCACCGCTTGCCATTCGGAGATGATTGTAGCGCAGCAAGGTCTAACGCGAGCACACTGGGATGAAATGTTGGAATGGATGGTTGAGGAACAAGGTATGTCGGAGATCGACGAGCCTGATCGAACGGTCATCTTGGATTATTTGGCAACGCACTACAACGAAGACAGACCCAACTTTCCAGGCAAGGCAAACAAATAGTATTCTGATCAAGTGCAACGATTAGCTTTATTCGTTGCTTCTCGAAGTGCCAAGACAGTCGTTGGGAGAGTCGCTTTTCGCGTTTCTTCTTTGAGGTATTCTGATATCGCGACAAATTTTCCGTGATCCATGCCGCTTGCCAAAATTGCAAAATAGTTGTCGCCATAGTTCCACTGCTGAACCTGCATTTTTAAGTGCGATGGAACCTTAGCAGTGCTGGACATAGACAAAAAAGTAAGGCGGCAACCATTGCGGCCTGTGTAATGGGCTGCTGTTCCCACTTCTATAGTACGGGAAGCAACGAAAGTCAGATTTGCAGCGCCGAGATCTGGAAAGTGTGCAATCCCAGCAACCGTTTGCAGATCTCCGGATCCAAACGCGAAGGTTTGATCAAGAAACGCTTGGTGGATTTCATATACGCCCAACTCTTCGTCTGACAAAATAGTAAAGGCTATCCCAAGGATGAGGCAGGCCGCGACGGCACCGCCCGCGGCCCACTTCCGTAGACGCTTATTGGTCGGAGTAGTTGCTTTAGAAGCGGCAGTCCTTGGGCTTAATTTTTCTAAGCTGACAGACACCTGCTTGACACATTCAAGTGCAGCCGCAAGTTCCGGTTCGCTTCTCAATCGCCTCTTCAAAGACGCGGCACACTGCTTGTCCAACTCGCCGTCGTGGTAGGCGTTCACCAATTCCCAATCTTTATCACTCAGCGCCACTGTCACTTCCGTTTCTTCGCTATCGCGTCGCGGTCTTCAACACCAACCAACTTCAAAAGTGCGCGTCTTGCTCGACTCACGCGGCTCATCACAGTCCCTTTCGGAACGTCGATAACTATTGCAGCCTCCGCATATTTCAGGCCTGTCACGTCCACAAGAAATAAAATTTCTCTGAACTCAGGGCTGAGTTTTTCGAAAGCAAGACGCAAAAGGACATCCCTTTCCTGGTTCGATCCGTCAACCTCACTAGAAATACGTCCCTGCACCCGTGAATATTCCCTTCGTACCCTGTACTTTCTCAATTCATCGAAAAAAAGGTTTCGCACCACCCGGAACATCCATGGGCGCAGATCGTTAAGTTCGTCGGGCTTGTTGTCAGCTCTCAACGCTCTTTCTACCGCATCCTGGACAAGGTCTTCCGCTTCTACAGACGATTGGCAGATCGAATATGCGTAGGCCCTGATTTCCGGCAAGAGGATTTCGATTTTTGTCAGGGCAGCCATAGTTCGATAATGCCTTAAGCTCTCGCGCAGGTCAAAGCCGCCAGAAAACAAACGTTCAGATCCGTCGTATAAACAAAAATATTTGCCAACTTACCCGCAGATCATGTGATATTTCCCTAGAGGCAGCTTTGGGCTCGAGGCAGTCATCCGACTATTTTACTCAGAGTACGGCTTCATCATGGTAAACTGCCATCGCGATAGTAACCACCGAAATTGGGGAAAACCCTCTTGCCCGAAATCCTGACGATCACCCTGAAGCCGGCTGTCGATTATGCAACCTCTACCAAACATGTAGAGCCCGGGCCCAAACTATATTGCGCGAAGCCGCGGATTGATCCGGGCGGTGGCGGCGTCAACGTCGCACGGTCGATCATAAAATTGTGCGGAAGCGTCAGCGCTTTGGTCGTAGTTGGTGGAACAATGGGACATCGTCTACTTAGATTGCTGGAAGCGGAAAATGTTCCGACCGTTGAATGCCGGGTTGCCGGTGAAACGGGTTATAGCCTAGCGGTTACCGACGCGACATCGGGTGAGCAGTTTCGTTTTACGCTGCCCGGAGAACCGGTGAGTGAAAATGAAGCGCAGATGATCCTGGATCTGGTCTCAAAGACCGCGCCTCAGGAAGGCTTCGTCGTATTGAGTGGTGGCGCAGCTCACGGCCTTCCAGATGAATTTCCCTCAAAAGTGCAGGCGGTTGTATCGCGGTTCGATGGACGTTTGGTCGTTGACACGTCCAAGGCGCCGCTGTTGCACCTAATCAACTCACCCGCTTCCCCCTTAGACGTTCTAAGGCTTGACCGCAGCGAAATGGAAAAAGCGACCGGTCGCCCAATGCGGACAATCGCCGACAATCTCGCTTACTGCGAACACCTAATTGCGCGTGGCGTCGCGCGGATTGTGGTTTGCGGCCACGGCTCAGAGGGTTCTGTCATGGTTAATGGCAACCAAAAGTATTTTTGCAGTGCCCCCCAGGTACCGGTCCGCAGTAAGGTTGGCGCCGGGGATGCGCTGGTCGGCGCGTTCACACTATCGCTCGCGCGTGGAATCGCTCCCGAGCAAGCGCTGAGATGGGGAGTGGCGGCAGCCAGCGCGACTGTCAGCACCGAGGGAACCGCACTTTTCGAATGCGCAGATGCCGAACGCTTGCTGTCTGAATGTAGGCTGGAGCGGCTATAGGCCCTGGCCTTGCTGCGGAGCGGTACGCCATGGTCGATTACATGGCGACTTTGGGCTGGGACCGGCCAATCACCGCGCTCGATGTGAAAGACTGCTATGCGGACAAAACCGCCATTCCAAAAAATTGCCTCGGTTCCATTCTGGGGTTGCTTCGCACCATGAGGACCATTTTTGCAGAGAGCCAAAATTTACGCCGACAGATTGTTTTTTTGGTCTTCGCCACAGAGATTTGGCTTGCAATGATGCGGAACAAGACCGCCCACGGCAGCGCCCAACCCGACCTTGGACCGCATGTATTCGAGGACTGCGGAGTCATATCTATGTGGCAGCACTGTCCGATAATCAGGGATCGTCTCACAGACCGAACGGGAAGGTATCCTTCGACCCAGGCACGGGTTCCGCAGGTAACGGCACCACAGCTTGTGTGCGGTCAAACCAGACATAACCGTCGTATTGAGACGAGAGGATCGCATGGCTGTAGTGGCTCCATCTCTCGGTCTCTGGCCGATAGATCACGCCGATGTACCGTTCAAGCCGCGGCTCTGACATTGCGGATCGGAGCGCCTCATTAACCCCGGGCCGCAGGTCGAGCAGAAAGCGCTCGCCCCCAGCGGAATGGCAGACCCCCTCATGGCTGTCAGGACGCGATGGACGCACTGCCTTGATCTCCATGGGGCCATCCCAGTCCGACGCGCAGGCCACCGTGCCGGTATGGGTTCCAAATCCGATGAGGGCGGTGTCTTCGCCCCATTCTTCACGACAAAGCTGGCCAATGTTGAACTCGCCTCGGTTCGCCCCCATGTCAGTGACCCTTGCGTCGCCGATGTGAGAATTGTGCGCCCAGACCACGGCCCTCGCGTCCGGTCCAACATGGTCCACTATCTGCTTCAAGGTTTGGAACATGTGCATGTCCCGCAAGTTCCAGCTTTCGGCCGAACCGTAGTACATCATTCGATAGTACTGCTCGGCACCGGCGACGACCCGGGCGTTCTGCACTGCATTGAACAAGTTGTCGCCATTGCGCCGCGCCTGAGAAAGCTCTCTTGTAAGTAAG
Organism: Ruegeria sp. YKSD179; assembly: GCF_059612885.1. NCBI lineage: Bacteria > Pseudomonadati > Pseudomonadota > Alphaproteobacteria > Rhodobacterales > Roseobacteraceae > Ruegeria > Ruegeria sp. YKSD179. The sequence goes on from NZ_JBXWRL010000050.1 coordinate 35,951, forward strand.
TCAACTAAGACCCGCGTCACCGGCTCCTCGCACAGTGCGTGGCCACGGGACAAAGCTTCGCGACCATAGGCTGCGGGCTCGTTTGACCAAGGCGCAAGACATTCGTACCGCCGCCGCGCGAGCGCTGCGGCTGCAGGGTCGTGAGTGTCCAGATAAGACAAAACTTCCGCGATCGAGTTGAACATGCTGTAAATATCCAACCCTTGGAAACGAACGCGTTTCGCGTCTGGCAGCTTGGTGTTGTAAGCGCAAAGCCAAGAGATGAAGTCATCCACATCACGGTTGCGCCACATCCAAACAGGGAAACGCGAAAACGCAGATACGTTGCGGCTCCGCTCAGGCAACCCTCGTACGCGGCGATCAAGGACCGCGGCGTCAGGCCAATCTGCTTCAACAGCGACAATGTTGAAGCCATGCTCTTCGATTAGCCGACGCGTTATCGCTGCGCGGGCGCGGTAGAATTCCGATGTTCCGTGCGACGACTCTCCGAGCAAAACGACCCGAGCCGCGCCATAACGATCAAATGCTGTGCCGAAGTTCGGATTGTCCAACGCAGGCAAGGCCTCGCCTGCGGCGCGGACGACCTCATTCGGAGTGGCGGGCACCCGTTCCTCTGTCGGGGGAGGCACAAGAGGCGCCTCCGACTTGACCAAATAGTGCTGGAACCAGGCGCCAGCTATATCGGTAACTTTCTCCAACTCACCTGGCCCTTCAAACAGATGGCCAGCGCCCGGTACGATCCGCAATTGTTTTTCACAGCGCAGCTCTGCGAGGGAGCGGCGGTTGAGTTCCAGAACTTGAAAATCCTTGCCTCCAACAATTAGGAGTGTCGGCGCCATGACCTCGGAAAGCCGTTCCCCGGCGAGATCAGGACGACCCCCGCGGGATACTACAGCTGAAATACGCCCGCTCAGTTCGGCGGCAGCCAACAAAGCAGCACCCGCTCCTGTGCTCGCTCCAAACAGGCCAAGGGGCAGATCGCCCAGTTCCGGTTCCGATGCTATCCACAGATCTGCGTCAAGCAACCTCCCGGCCAAAAGAGGAATGTCAAAGACATTGCGTCGGTCCTCGGCCTCTTGCGCCGTCAGTAAGTCCATGAGCAATGTCGCAAAACCGAGCTCGTTCAGCCGTTCCGCGACTTCCCGGTTGCGCGGGCTCAGTCGGCTTGACCCGCTACCATGGGCAAATAGGATGACGCCACGCGGATCGGGTGGGACGACCAGATCACCCAGCAACCGCAAGGGAGAAATTTCAACGGTGCGGCTCAGTACCGGACCGTCCACGCTTGCTTGCTGAACAGTCCATGCCCGGCGTAAATAGCCGACAGTCTCTTCATCGCTGAGTTGGTGAAAATCGGCGTAGGCGCCACCAACACCACGGAACTGAGGGTCCGGGACCAAGCAGATCACTTCATCCGCAATCTCTTGAAGTCGAGGTATTTCCGAGGCGGGCGCGACGGGTATGGCCACCACCACTTTTTCAGCACCCCAGCGTTTCAGCGCGATCAGCGCAGCCTTCATTGTGGCTCCCGTTGCAAGACCGTCGTCTACAACGATCGCCGTCTTGCCTTCAACATCGGACCTGCCACGCTCGCCCAAGTACCTTTCACGACGGCGCTGCATTTCGGCTGCTTGCTGTTCGGTGGCCCTCTCCAGATATGCCTGATCGGCACCCGACCGACGCATCACCTCTTCGTTGATAACCCGCTCGGGTGGGTCCCCCTCAACGATTGCCGCAAGCGCGACCTCCGGATTGCGCGGCGCACCGATTTTTCTCACGAGGATCAGATCAAGCGGTGCACCAAGAGCTTCTGCGACTTCCGCAGCAACCGGCACGCCGCCGCGCGGCAATGCGAATACCACTGGTGCGTTAAAGCTCCGCTTAACCAGTTCTGCAGCAAGCCTGCGTCCAGCATCATCGCGGTTTGAGAATATTAAGCGCCCATCAGTCACAGCAGCCCCTCCCACAGATACTTCTTCGCGATGAAATCGGACTCCTTTTAGCAAAAAGTCGTCAACGGCTCTTTGATCGAACGCAAACAGGGCAAGCAGACGCGAAAGGCCCTAGCTAATCGGTAAAACTTTGTCCTCACGACTTCATTCCGATCATCAAATGCACCGCGTGCCGAGTGTCCCCCGGCGGATCGCTTTGTGTGAACCGACGGGGAAGCTTCTGTTCAGTTTTCGGATGATTACTTATCCCGAAGACTCGATTTTGATTTTCTTTGCTTTCGCCACCTGCTCGGGTGGTTTTGGAATCGTAACGGTCAGCACGCCGTCCTTCGCGTGGGCTTTCACGCTGTCCGGGTCAATCTCAAAGGGCAGAGTCATGTCACGCCGGAAGGAGCCGGACATCCGTTCGACCCGGCGAAACTGGCGGCCTTCGTCCTCTTTCTTCTCTTCCTCTTCAGAAACTTTCTCTCCGCTTACGGAGATGCGGTTTCCTTCAATTGAAACATCGACATCCTCCATGCTGATGCCTGGCAGTTCGGCAGTGATACAGACTTCTTTCTCCGTCTCGCTGACATTCGAACGAACAGAGAGTCCGCCGGATTTCATGGGAAGTTTCTTGCCAAAGTCCTCGAACATTTCATCCATTTGCTTTCGAAGAGCACCAAAAGGATCATTGGCGTCATCCCGTTCGCCATCAAAAAATGCGGGTAACCAGTTGCGTTTGGTCATCGAATTTTCTCCCATCCAGTTTAATAGGACGGGCAGTTTAGCGGGCGTCGGCAAACGCGGTATGATTTAAGTCAAACCAGCTAGATTAACGGCCGCCATGGGCTCGAAGCAGACGTTGGCCGAAATAGCACATATGACCACTATGCGGACAAACCCGCCGTTAAACTTGGCCAACTGTATCCCAAGTTGCGGCCTCATACCGCATCTGTTTTCCCCGGCTGCTCCCTCGTTTCTTCGTATTGTGCGCTAGCTCTTACAGATGGACGGGCGAGGCCCCACGGATGAGGTAAAACAAAGTGCATAAAACGGACAAGGCTGTCGCTGCGGTCAAATTGGTTGAAGCCGAAGTCAATCAATACGGCACTACGGTTTACTACGACGGATCTTGTCCGCTTTGCTCTGTTGAGATTGGTCACTACGCCTCTTGCGAAGGCGCTGATCGGTTGCATTTTCTCGACGTCTCAAAAGCAGGTGGTCGCGTTAGTGATGATCTAACGCGGCAGGATGCGATGAGCCGGTTCCATGTGCGTCGATCAGATGGAGAACTGGTATCCGGTGCGCGCGGGTTCGTGGAACTCTGGGACGCTCTGCCCAAATGGCGTTGGTTGGCACGTGTGGCGCGTTTGCCGGGTGTCATGCCTCTGCTGGAGCTTGCATATCGGGGCTTCCTACCTCTTAGATCGACACTTTTCCGGATCGCGTGTTGGATGGGGGTGAAGCCAGTCAACCATACAGATACGTTGACATGATCCGCCCTGACGAAAGCCATTTCAAATGTCTGATCTGGCCGTTCAACAGGGTTAAGGAGAATGGTGACCATTCAGATGACGTACTTTGCAAGAAGCGTCTTCACAGGCACCGAGGCGTTCAAACGAGTGGCCAGTAAGAACATCCCCCCGATTTTTCGCTGAAGGTAAAGAATGTCCATTGGCACCTCGGGCGGGATGTACTTGGCCTCGGCCAAGGCCATGCCCTCTTTGTTGAGGTGTTTGGAAAGCGTTCGGTCTGAGAAATCAAATTCATCCGCAGATAGGATTGCACCAAAAACGCTGCGGATCATTCCAAGGATACGGTCGTCGAATGGACCATCACCTTCAATGAACTTTAGTTGGATGGCAGCCTTGCGAAGGCCTCTGTCATCTTCAAGCAAACCCGCACGCAAAATTTGTACATACCCCTTAATTGCAGATGATTGCAGTGTGCGGGCCGCGCCAAAATCCAACAGACTGATCTTCCCATTGGCCGGATTGTAACGGAAATTGGCAAAGTTTGGATCGCTTTGCATAATACAGAACTCGAAAATCTCGCGCAGCGTGAGATCAACCAAGACCTCGGCCACTCGACTGCGTTCCTCTTTGGTCGCATCACTCACTGTCTCGATGGGGCGACCTTCTAGAAATGACATCGTTAGAACTTCTGATGTGCTCCAATCTGGATAGAACTGCGGGATTTCAAACGCTTCGTCACCCTGCAATAGTTCAGAAAAATGGCGTAGGTGCTGGCCCTCGCGTTCATAATCCGTTTCTTCATGTAATTGACAGCGCGCCTCTTGGATGTATGGACCAAGATCAAAGTTTTTGGGGAGCAAACCCGACATCCGAACCAAAGAAGCCACGTTGGCAATATCGCTGTCGATACTGCGAACGACGCCAGGATACTGGACTTTGATCGCCACATCACGCCCATCTCTTAGGGTTGCGCGATGGACTTGCCCAATACTCGCCGCCGCTATCGGCCTAACATTGAAACTCTGAAACGACTTTAGCCAGCCTTGCCCCCAGTTTCGGTTCAAAACGTCTCGCAATTGTTTCGGAGGCATGAAATTTGCCTGATCTCGCAAACGCGCCATGATGTCAGCGAGCTCAGGTGGCAGAACCTCACCTCCATCCATAGAAATCAGCTGACCCACCTTCATTGCGGCCCCTCGCATCCGCGCAAGTTGATCCGCGATCCGTGTCACGTTACCCGTTGTCATCAACAAACCACGCATATCTGGTCGCGCCCCGCGACCAATCTCCCGTAGGGCGCTCGCTGCAACGTTCCCGGCAATGCCTGCCGTCATGCTGCTCAAACCGGCAATACGGGCCAAACGCCCTGTAGGAACAGCCACAGGGTTGGACGAGGGTTTAGGGTCGGTCACCAATTCTCACCAAAGCTCCGTGCCAGGAGCACCCTTAATTTGACCATTCAAATTTTCAGTGATCCAGCCTCCGTAGAAGTCCCCACGTTGCGGAATCACTCGATGCTCGCCAACAAAACAAGCGTCCATAAGCCCGGCGTAAAAGGCGATGTAGCCCTTTATTTGCTCAAAACCCTTGGTCGGTGCCGCGTAACTCCATGCAGCTTTTGTGGCCTTGACTGCCCCGCTCTGAATGTCCCAGTAAGTCGCAACGCCTTTCCACTCGCAGTATGATCGACCAGCGGTCTGGATCAGAATGGCATCTACGGCATCCTTGTGGATGTAGTAAGTTGGGGCGTGGTGGGTTTCGAGCACCCGAAATGTATTGTCGGTTTCTACGATTGTTTCACCGCCAAACTCGACACGAATGGACTGCTGCACTGGTTCCAACACTGGAGGTCGCGGATAGTCCTGAACGTTTTCGATCTTGAGAAATGTCATTAAGAACCAACTACGGTAGGCGTCATGAGACTTACTGCAGGTGAGCTAGTGCAAGTTCAGAAGAAATCTAGAATCTCGGGTTTGGAGGAGCGCATTCCATACGTTTGGGAGAGGACAGAGCCGAAAGAGCACGTCTGCAATGGGCTCAACGCGGTCATCTGACAAAAACTGTCGGATGACGGCTTTCGCTGCCAAAGCAGACACAAGGGGTTCTGAAGCCACGCTTGTATCAAGGTGCTGTCAGACGAATTCGAACTCGTCTCTGGTAGGCCAGTGATACTGTCCTTTATCCCGCGCCAAG
>NZ_JBXWRL010000051.1:0-40475 GCF_059612885.1 Ruegeria sp. YKSD179
TCAGTGGGAAATATCTGCGTCAGAGACAACTCAAAGAGCGCCAATGGGAGAAAATTCCCTGTAAATTCCCTGCTAGCAGGGAAATTCCGGGGCAAAACCGACCCCCGGTTTAAGCCGTGCAGAGACGCAGCGGGGAATACGAGAAAATACCGTCTCAGGGTGGCGTCTCCGCGCGTTGGAACACGGCGCAAGCCCCCGGAATAACGGGACAAAATCCGAGGTCCGTATCAATGTCTCACGATGAATGGGGTGTGTGGCGGGGAGACAGGGATTCGAACCCTGGGAACGCTCTCACGTTCAACGGTTTTCAAGACCGCCGCATTCGACCACTCTGCCACCTCCCCGCTTGGAAGCCGGGTCTAAGGCCAGTTGCGGCCAGAGGCAACCCATAAAGCGGGAAATCTTGCCAAAGTTGCAGCAGATGTCTTTCCATGACGCCTTCCACAGGTTATCATCGGTGCAGAGACCGCATTGAGACTGGCACCAGAACCAGCCAACCAGCGGAGAGGCGCGGCCAGAATGGCCAAGTCAGGCAAGGGATGAAAAAATGAAGCGAGCGAAGGGTACACGCTTTGGACCGCAGCGGCTTGCGGTTCTTACTGCCGTTTTATTAGCACTTTCCGGTTGTGAAGAAGGTTTTGATTTGCAGGGCGCGGCAGCGCCGGGCGACGAAACTGATGCTGCTGAGAATGACCAAACAGTCGAGTTGTTTCCGCAGCCTGCGTCGGGTTCGCAGCGCGACGTCGAAGCCCCGGATGTGTTTCAGGTTACCGAGTCCGGATTATGGGATGGACGCCCGTCATTAGGTGGCATTTGGGTTGCACATCCTGACGTGGACCAACCAGAGCGTGTCGTGATCAAAAATACCACCAACAATAAAACGGTTACTGGTGCCCTTTTCCGCAGAGAACGAAATCTTCCCGGACCGGCGCTCCAGGTGTCATCGTCGGCAGCGAATGAATTGGGCATGTTGGCTGGTTCGCCCAGCAACTTAAAAGTTGTGGCATTGCGGCGCGAACAAAAGGAAGTTGCGCCAGCAGAAGAAAAACCGAAAGTCGATGGGAGCGCCGAAACAGAAGTAGCCGAAAACGATTCAGCAACTTCTGAAGACACTGAGGCCACGACATCCAAGCGAAAGTGGTGGCAGAAAAAGCCAACGGACCAGGCTGGAGCGACAGCCGTGGTAGCCGGCGCTGCTGCTGGCGCGGTCGTTTCTGGCTCTGACGGGGCAGAAACCGATACTGAAACAGCGCCAAAACAAACCGCCGCTGCCGCGGAACCTGACGCAGAAACTCTGACAGAAACAGCGGAAAAGCGGAAATGGTGGCAGAAGAAACCCGTTGAAGAAACCGACGTGGCCTCCGGATCAGCGACTGCAAGTGGGGATGCAGTGGACCGACCCACCGAGTCGGCAAACCAGACAGCAGCGCTGGCAGACCCCGAAGTCAAGCCGCCCGCAGAGAACCCGAACCAGAGAAAATGGTGGCAAAAGCAAGATCCCAACGAAATCACAGAGATGCCACTTGATCCAATAGCGGGTGCGGCTGCGGCCATTGAGGCCAGCGAACCGACAGTGGCCGAAACAACAGCTACTGCTGCTGAAACAACTGCGACATCAAATTCCCTCTCTAAGCCTTTCGTCCAAGTCGGCACTTTTGGCGTTGAAGCCAACGCCAAAAGTGCCGCTGAGAAAATTCGCCGTAATGGAATGGACGCCCAGGTTCGCGAGCTTAAAACAGATGACGATACGGTCTGGCGCGTTGTGGTCGGCCCGGCGGATAGCAAAGCCCAGCGCAAAGCTATTCTGTCAGATGTCAAAGACCTTGGTTTCACAGACGCATTCACTGCAAGCAACTAAGATCAGGAGGCCAGGATGTTGCGAGCGATACGATCGACGACTTTGTCACTTGGCCTAGCATTGCTGGCCCTGCCCGCCCATGCGTTTGATACTACGGCCCGTGCAGCTTTCGTAATGGATCAGAAAACGGGCACGGTATTGCTATCAAAAGAGGCGGACCTGCCGTTGCCGCCGGCGTCGATGTCGAAACTCATGACGCTGTATGTGGCTTTTGAAGCTCTGCGTGACGGACGTCTCACACTGGATGAAACTCTACCCGTGTCGGAACACGCAATGAGCTATGGCGGTTCGACCATGTTCCTGAACACGCAAGATCGTGTTCGAGTTGAAGATTTGCTGCGTGGAATCATTGTATTATCTGGTAATGATGCCTGCGTGGTCATTGCCGAGGCTCTCAGCCCTGATGGAACCGAAGCAGGTTTTGCCCGTTTTATGACCCAACGCGCCAAGCAAATGGGTATGGACAATTCGAATTTTGCGAATTCGAATGGCTGGCCGGCGGCTGGGCACATGATGTCAGTTCATGATTTGGCGGTTTTAGCGGATCGTTTAATTTCGGATTTCCCTGAATACTACCCTCTGTTCGCTGAGGAAGTTTACGAATTTGACGGGCGCGCTCCATCCAACGCTCGAAACAGGAACCCGCTGCTGAAGCTGGATATTGGCGCGGATGGTCTGAAAACCGGCCATACGCAAGAGGCTGGGTATGGTCTTGTCGGATCAGCAAAACAAGGTGACCGAAGGGTTATTTTTGTGCTTTCCGGTCTCGACAGTACGGCACGTCGCGCAGAGGAGGCTGAGGCCGTGGTTAACTGGTCGTTTCGAAATTTTGTCGAGAGGACAGTTGCCAAAGCCGAAGAACCGATAGCCCAAGCCAAGCTTTGGATGGGGGCGGAAAAGACCGTAGGATTGGTTCCACAAGAAGATCTAACACTGTTGTTTCCTGTGCTTGGAAATGAAAATGTTGAAGCCGAAATTGTCTATGACGGACCAATCAATACACCGGTGGTTCAAGGCCAGCAGTTAGCTGAGCTAGTTATAAAACCCGAAGGATTGCCGGAAATTCGGCGCCCCTTGTTCGCAGCAAATAGTGTGGATCAGGGTGGATTTGTCGTCCGTATGATGGCCGTAGGCGGTATTGTTCTGAAAGAGTTCATTGATACGCCGCTGGGGCAATTGTGACGCGACAAGGTTTGTTTCTTACCTTTGAAGGCATCGATGGTTCGGGCAAGTCGACTCAAGCGCGCATGCTGGCCGACTTTTTGCGCAATGAAGGTCGCGAGGTCGTGTTGACACGCGAACCTGGCGGATCAGACGGCGCAGAAGAAATCCGAAATCTTGTCCTGCAGGGGGACCCTGACCGTTGGTCAGCTGAAACTGAAATCCTTCTGTTTACTGCCGCACGCCGGGACCATCTTGAACGTACAATTGAACCCGCGCTGTCCGCTGGAAAGGTAGTTATTTGCGATCGGTTCGCAGACAGCACCCGGATGTATCAGGGCCTGTCTCGCGGCGATCTGCGTGGACTAGTCGATCAGCTGCACGACCTTATGATTGGGCGTGAACCCGACCTTACCCTACTCATCGATATGGATCCGGACATGGGCCTTAATCGTGCCAAAAGCCGTCAAGGCGCGGAAGAAAGATTCGAAGACTTCGGACCAGAGCTGCAGCGTCGAATGCGGACGGGGTTTCTTGAGTTGGCAAAAGAATTTTCCGACAGGTTCAAGGTGATCGATGGCAATAGGGACGTAGACAGCGTCGCTGCCGATGTGAAAGATATCGTCTCAAGAGTTTTGTGACGAAAGATCTATGACCGAAGATGCCCTAGCCCCAGATCAGGCAACCGGAGCACCGCATCCGCGTGAGACTAAGCAACTGTTCGGTCAGGTCGCGGCGGAGCAGGAATTTCTGGCAGCATTCAACTCAGACCGGCTACACCATGGCTGGTTGCTGACGGGGCCACGTGGGACGGGTAAGGCAACGCTTGCCTGGCGCATTGCAAAATTTCTTCTCGCAACCCCGCCACGAGATGATGACGGGCTTTTCGGCGCACCCCCGCCAGTGCACACACTGGATATCGATCCTGATCACCCGGTTTCGCATCGCATTCTTGCTGGGGCAGAGCCCGGACTGGCAGCCATCACCCGAACTGTGAACGAACAAGGCCGGTTGCGTTCCGAAATCGTTGTCGACGACATTCGAAAACTTAGCCGGTTCTTCGGAATGACATCCGCAGACGGCGGGCGGAGGGTTGTCATCGTAGATTCGGCAGACGAGATGAACGTCAGCGCCGCCAATGCCCTTTTAAAAATGCTCGAAGAGCCGCCGGCACGTACGACCCTTCTTTTGATTTCTCACCAGCCATCGCGGTTATTGCCGACGATTAGATCGCGCTGCCGCACTCTGCGATTGAAACCGCTTAGCCCTGAGGATATGCGGCTTGCTTTGACGCAGGCTGGTGCAGAAATGCCTGACCAGGCTGATCATTTGGCAGCACTGGCTGAAGGTTCTGTCGGAAATGCAGTACGATTGATTAACCTCGGCGGTCTAGAGATTTATGCGGAATTAACTCGCATATTGGAATCGCTTCCCCGATTGGATCGTCAGCGCGCCCTCGCCTTGGCCGAAGCAGCAGCACAGCGTGGTGCGAAGGAACAGTTTGAACTGCTGCTTAACCTCATCGACGTTGCTCTGTCCCGCTTGGCATTAACCGGAGCAACGGGCGCCTCCCCAATACCAGAGGCCGCCCCGAATGAGGCGGAAATACTTGTCCGGCTATCTGGTACGCCGCAACAGGCCAGAAAATGGGCCGAGGTCGCAGCCACCGTCACCGCCCGTATGCGACACGGGCAGGCCGTGAACCTTGACCCCACCGCTTTGGTCCTAGATACGGTGTTCAAGATACAGGAAACCGCCGGCCAAAACAGATGAGCGATACCCCCCAAATTACCGACAGCCATTGCCATCTGGATTTCCCTGATTTTGAAGGGAAGCTTGATGAAGTAATCTCTCGTGCGGTCGAAGCGGGTGTTACCCGCATGGTGACGATCTGCACCAAGTTGCAAAATGAACCAAAAGTCCGATCCATTGCCGAAGCCCACGCGCAGATCTTCTACGCTGCAGGCACTCACCCTATGAGCGCTGCAGAAGAGCCATTGGTCAGTGTCGACGAATTGGTTGAAATTTCACACCATCCCAAGATGGTTGGAATTGGGGAAAGCGGACTGGATTATCACTACACTGCTGACTCGGCCGCTGTGCAAAAACAGTCACTTCGTATTCATATCGCAGCCGCACAGCGCACCGGTTTGCCTTTGATCATCCACTCCCGTGACGCTGACGATGACATGGCGCGCATTCTATCCGAAGAATTTCGTAATGCGCCCTATACCTGTGTGATGCATTGCTTTTCATCCACTGCAAGCCTTGCCAAGACAGCGTTGGATTTGGGTTTCTACCTGTCTATGTCCGGTATTACTGCTTTTCCAAAAAGCCAAGCGCTACGAGACATTTTTGCCGCCGCCCCAATTGAACGGATTCTGGTAGAAACCGATGCTCCTTACCTGGCCCCGCCACCTTACCGTGGAAAGCGGAACGAACCGGCATACACAGCTTACACGGCGCGAAACGCTGCCGAGGTATTTGGTGTTTCGTACGCGGATTTTGCGGCTCAGACACAGAGTAATTTCGACCGGCTTTTCGCTAAGGCCGCCCGATACAAGGCTGCGGCATGAGTGAATTACGATTTACTATCTTAGGCTGCGGGTCGTCCGGGGGCGTACCTCGACTGGGCGGGCATTGGGGAGAATGCGACCCAAAGAATCCAAAAAATACCCGGCGACGTTGTTCGCTGCTTGTCGAAAGAGACAGCCCAGAGGGAACGACTTCGGTCTTAATCGACACCTCTCCGGACATGCGCAGTCAGCTGCTGGATACTGGCACCGGTCGGCTGGATGGCGTCGTATATACCCATTCCCATGCGGACCATACGAACGGAATCGACGACCTTCGTATGATCGTATTCAACATGAAGTCGCGCGTTCCAGTTTGGGCAGATGGGGACACTCAGAACGATCTGTTGGGGCGGTTTGGATATGCTTTCGTTCAACCCGAAGGTTCGCCGTACCCACCGATCCTTGAACTAAAAACCATTGATGGACCTTTTCAGATAGACGGGCCCGGAGGAGCTATTCCATTCAGCCCTTTCCGCGTAAATCACGGATCAATCGATGCGCTCGGCTTTCGCATCAAGGATCTGGCTTACTTGCCTGATGTCGCAGAATTTCATAGCGACACACGTTCAGAACTTGCTGGGCTGGATTACCTAATCATCGATGCATTGCGACGATCACCACATCCGACCCATGCCCATTTGGACAGAACACTTGGCTGGATAGACGAGCTGCGGCCAAAGCACGCTGTATTGACGAATATGCATATCGATCTGGATTATGCCACGGTCGAGGCGGAAACTCCGGATTACATCACACCCGCCTATGACGGTATGGTGATCCGGCAACCGGTTTAGGCTCGAAAGTGTATTCGCCGCCAGACGCAGTCAGGACGACTTAATGTTCCAAAGTCTGATCGATGTTGTCCTACCGGTTTTTCTAGTAATCGGAGCGGGTTACGCCGCGACGTATTTCGGGTATTTTCGCGAAATCCACATCGATGGACTGATGAAGTTTACACAAGGCTTCGCAATCCCCTGCCTGTTGTTTCTTGCCATCGCAAACATCGATCTTAGCACAAGTTTCAATCCCAAGCTTTTAGCAAGCTTTTATACGGCAGCTGGTCTGTGCTTTGTCGCTGGAATGCTTGGAGCACGCTTTATTTTTGGCCGGGAATGGGAAGACTGCGTTGCAATCGGGTTTTGTTGCCTTTTCTCGAATTCCGTTCTTTTGGGCTTGCCGATTACCGAACGTGCTTATGGTCCTGACAACCTGACAGGGAATTATGCAATAATCGCCTTTCACTCTCCGTTTTGCTACCTCGTTGGCATTACGGTGATGGAGGTGATCCGCAACCGTGGTCACGGCAGTGCCCGAATGGTTAAATCTGTGCTGTCTGCCATGTTCAAAAACGCGCTGATCTTGGGGATCGGTCTTGGATTCATAGTCAACTTCTCCGGAATTACAGTGCCTGCTACATTGGATGAAGCTTTGGGCTTGATTACCAGGGCCGCTTTGCCGGGTGCGTTGTTTGCGTTGGGCGGCGTTCTGGTCATGTATCGGCCCGAAGGTGACCTGCGCACGATCGCTTTTGTCTGCAGTGTTTCGCTGCTTTTGCATCCAAGCCTGGTTTGGGTGTTCGGGACATCACTGTCGTTACCACAAGATCTGTTCCGCTCCGGTGTCTTAAACGCGGCTATGGCTCCTGGATTTAACGCATACATTTTTGCCAATATGTATGGCCGAGCAAAACGTGTAGCCGCTTCATCGGTTTTGGTGGGTACGGCGGTTTCGATTCTTTCCGTTTGGATGTGGCTGATACTTTTGGGTTAAGCGTTTTTTCGTTGTTCGGATTGACTCTGCCCGCTAACGCGACATCTTCCCCTCGAACAGTTTTCGGAACTAACGAATGCCACACGCCGTCATTGTCGCTCATGGTCAGCCATCGGACCCAACCCCAGCCGAAGTTTCACTGGCCGAGTTTGCACGGTCGGTCGGTGTTTTGACTCCTGATATTTCTGTCCATTCTGCCACGCTCGCCGCTCCGAATGCGTTGGAAAACTGCTTGGATGAACTTCCCGATGGAGCGACAATTTATCCGTTGTTTATGGCCAAGGGTTGGTTTGTGAACAACGCCCTACCCAAAAGGATCGGATCCCGAAATGTTAGCGTGCTTGATCCATTGGGGGTCGATCCAGAATTGCCGGCATTGGTCTGGGACGCGCTTCACAAGTTCTTGGAGCTGAATAAATGGACGGCGGTAGAGGTTGATTTGGTAATCGCGGCACATGGGTCGGGCCGGAGCCAAAACCCGGGAAAGGTGGCGCAGGAGTTCGCATCGCGCCTGAAAAGTTTTGGGTCTTTCAAATCGATCCGAACTGGCTTTGTCGAACAGCCGCCTTCGATCGCCGAGGCCGCTGCCGGAACCGAAAGCAAATCGATCTGCCTTCCGTTCTTTGCCTGCACTGGCGGGCATGTTCTTGAAGACGTTCCACAAGAACTGGCGCGTGCTGGTTTCAATGGTCATGTAATGCCCGTTGTCGGAGAATTGCCGAGAGTTCAACAGCACATTGCTGACAGGTTAAACCAGTTATCAGCTGAATAACGAAGGAAAGTATTCCGATAACCGCGGTTATCGGTCTCCTTGCTCCACTCAATTACCAAGAGAATTGAGTTCAATTGGCTTTCGCTGGTTCTTCATAGAAAACGTGGCGGGAACTGCCATTTTTCTTAGCCTCATACAACGCCTGATCGGCAGCATTCAGGACCTTTGCCCATTCCTGTGTTTTGAATTGCGTCGACAGGGCCGTTCCGATGCTGGCTGATATAATACATTCCGTGTTGTCGAATGCGATCGGCTCGCGCAGTCTGGCGATTAGTCTTTCGGCAATGCCAGTCAGTGTTTTGCGATCTTTCAATCCTTTGAAAATCAGAACGAACTCATCGCCCCCAATACGCGCGACGGTGTCGTCGCTGCGTGTTTCTTCCATCATAATTCGCGCCGCCTGTTGCAGCACGTGGTCACCAGCTGCATGACCGAGACGATCATTTACTAACTTAAAGAAATCCAAATCAAGGTGCATCAGCGCGAAGCTTGATTGCGATTGTATGAGCTGATCCAGCATGTGATCCATAGCCCGCCGATTTTTGAGACCCGTAAGCGTATCCGTATAGGCCTGTTCTTCGGCTTCCAACATGGCGCCCTGCAATCGCAAATTCAGAGACCGGGACGCTTCCATCGCGGCTGATTTCGCCTCTACGAGGTAAAGTAATTCGATTGCCAGATCAGCCCCGGAAAAATCAGCGCTTGTCAGAGCATAGTCCCGTACAGCGTCTAGGATAGATATACCGAAGGACAGATTGATGACCGCGCCTGAACGGTTCCGCAGCGGAGCGACTAGCCCCTTGAGCGTTGTTCGCGGTTCATCGCGAAATCTAAGTTGCAACCGGCCGCAAGAAGCCACCATAAGACCCGAAACCGTTGTTACTGATTTAGGACGAATGAGTTCGAAGATATCAAGAAAATTTCGCTCAGCCATCGGCTGATCTGGACGCAACTTCTGCAACGTGTGACCGACGCTTTGAATTTGTCCTGTTTCGTCGACAATGACAAACATCGGACACAGAGTTTCCAGCAACTCAACCAGATCCGACATTGGTGTCATTGCGCTCGGGCCCCAAGGTCGAATCGTCGGCCTTCAGAAAAGGCACTTTCCACCAAAATTATCGAGATTACATCGTTTGCGCCCAGACCCTCATCATTGGAAAGCATGACCAAAGCACCGTAATCATCGGCCATGGCGCGCAACACCCCCGTCATGACACTGGAATATCCGGGCAACCCTGGTGAGCAGCGCAAAGTATATTCCGTCGAAGATTGCTCGCGCAGTTCCAACACAGGCAAGTCTAGATCGGATACAGCCAGACGGGCCCGATCCGAAAGGTCATCCAAAGAATGCAGGAACTCAACATATGTCACGCCGCCAAAGCGTAGCAAACGGCGCAGACCTTCCATATTCGGGTGCGATACCAAGTAAGTTCCAAGGTCTTCAAGAAATTCTGATTGAGGTCGACTCAGCTCGGCACACAACGCGTCCAGTACTCGTGTCGACACATCTGCATCGTATATCAGCATAGGCTCGAATTCGACAAACCCGAGATTTGCTTTCTCGGTCGCACGTTGCCAGCAGGACCACCCATAAGTGGCACAGACGAATGATTGAATCGCCCTGTTGATCAGACCGTGCATTTTAAGCCTCAGGTTTCGCGTACTGCATGATCTGACGGCAGAAAACTTAACAAACTGCCAAAGTTGGCCAGTTATTCACTACAATGCCAGTCAGTTTGCCTGTGACACAAACAGGGCAAACAAAGAGAATCGGCTTAAAAGTCTGTAGGTGCGCCACCTTCCGCTTTTCGGCGTTCCACAAACTCAGCCAGTTCTTCTCGGATAGCTTCTTCCATGGGTGGGGCTTCAAAACTGCCCACGATTTCCTTGAACATTCTATGCGCCCTCTCAGCAGTCCAGATACCACCGGCCGCGTCCCAGGCCTCATAATTCTTCCAATCGCTAAGAAATGGCTGGTAGAAGGCGGTAGAATATCTGTCCTGCGTGTGTTGAATCCCAAAAAAGTGCCCGTCATTGCCAACATCGCGAATGGCATCTAAGGCGATATCGTCAGGTCCGGTCGCGACCAGCTCTGGCTGCATATAGCGTTGAATATGCTGCAAAATTTCGCAATCCATGACGAACTTCTCAGGACTCGCTATAAGGCCGCCTTCAAGCCAACCGGCCGCGTGATAGACCATGTTGGTGCCTGATTGCACTGCCGCCCATAAAGAGTTTGAAGTTTCCCAGATCGATTGTCCGTCCGGTACATTTGCAGCGCATACCCCCGACGAGCGCATCGGCAGGTTGTAAAAACGGGCCATCTGACCGGTCATCTGGGTCGATCGCATATATTCCGGCGTCCCAAATGCAGGAGCACCCGATTTCATGTCTACGTTCGACGTAAATGTACCGATTACACATGGAATTCCCGGCCGGACATATTGGAACAGAGCTATAGCGCATAATGCTTCGGCTAAGGACTGTGCAACAGCTCCGGCCATGGTAACAGGCGCCATTGCCCCGGCCAATGTGAATGGGGTCACCACAATCGCTTGCCCACGTCGCGCTAGGCGCAAACAACCGTCGATCATTGGGTGATCGTGCTTTAACGGAGAGGTAGAGTTGATATTCGTGTACATGCGCGGCGAAGCCTCGAATTCTTCGTGGCTTAGGCCGCTGGCAATTCGCACCATTTCCATGACATCTTCGACCCGCTCTTTGCCCAGTGAATAGGCATGCATGGCTTTGTCGGTCAGGGTAAGTTTATCGTAGAGCACGTCCAGGTGCCGAACACTCGCGTGGATGTCCACCGGCTCAACCGGGTAACCTCCTGCGAAATGAATACAGTTGAAAAATTGAGTCAGCTTCAGCAAATCCTGGCACATTCTACGGGTGCCTGGAACTTTCTTACCTATCTCCATGTCCCAGTAATTCGGTGGGGAGGACACGTTCCCGAAAAGCAGATTTCTACCGCCAATAGTGATTTGGTGGTCTGGGTTGCGCGGTGTAATGGTGAAACTGGATGGAGCTTTAGCCACCATTTCCATTACAAAATCACGCCCCATTCGAACGTTCGAGTCCTTGATTGTGCACCCTGCTTCGCGAAGAATACCAATGGCTTCTTCGTTGTAGAACTCGATTCCAATCTCTTCGAGAATGCGCATTGCACCGTCGTGAATGGCTTCGATTCCTTCTGGGCCAAGCGGTTCGGTTGGACGATCTGTGTTAACTGGCGGGTTCCATGGCATCTGGTCAATAACTGCGCTGCCACGCCTCGCGGCGGCTCCTGCGCGTCCACCACTGCGGCGTCGGGATGTCCTGGTTTCTGCCATTGGGTCCTCCGAGGGTCTGCTTTGTTCAAGCAAGCCCTGAAGTGCCGGCAAATGGCCGTTCTGTCAGCGACAACAGATGTCGGTTTTGTGGCCCTATTATGCTATTTTCCCCCTAATGTCGTCACTTGCTCGACAACCATCCGGCGATGTGTCCGATATCGGGCAGAACTACATCTGCCAAGGGTTCCAAAGCTTCAGCCGGAGCCACGCCAGTCAACACACCGATTGTGGTCATTCCCGCGGCCCTGCCTGCCTCAAGATCGTGACGGCTGTCGCCCACCATAGCGATTTGTGAAGGATTGATCTTCACGTGATTGGCAAAAGCAAGCAATTGCCCCGGCCCCGGTTTAAATCCGTGCCCGCTGTCGTATCCAGCGACAAAATCAAAATAGTCTCGTATGCCCATAGACCGCAAATGCTGCACAGCAGGCATTTCTCCGTCATTTGTAGCAACCCCAAGTTTTAGTCCGGTCTGACGCAAATTACTCAGAAACGGGCCAAGGGGTACTGCTGGTACCTGCTCGGCCAGCGCGGACTCTCGATTCAAAATACCGACAAGTTCAGAATGATCATAGCCCTTCAGATGTGGTATCAGGGCGTCTGCAACTTCGCTGACTGTTCCGGCAATAACAACACTGTCGCCTTGATAACAGCCCTGCGCAAAGTCAAAACCTACTACCTTACCCAATTTGGCAGCCTGACTGGTATCTCCTTCAGAAAGGCGCAGTAGTACTGCGCGACCGAAAGCACCCCAAGTGGCCGCAAAATCAAAAAGAGTACCGTCTTTGTCGAAAATGAGCGCCTCAACTCGCACGCCACGCTCTCCTGTCAAGTCCAGTGCATTGCCGATTCGCCCGCCAAGACGGATCGAGCTTGTGCAGGAAGATCATAACTTTCTGAATTAGCGTCACAATATGAGACCACCCAGGAATCATCCAACAACAGAAAATCAAGCACTGAAACCAAAAACTCGGTCTCTCCAACTCGGTTACGCAGATCCTGTTCCGAGGCTCCTGTTGCGCCTAAAAATATCGGCAGAAGCTCTTCGTTACCCACCAGCCAGCTCAGTGCATTCAGGGCCAGTGTTTCTGCGGAGTTCTTAGAGATCGACATAAACTCGCCTCGTTATTGAGCTTGGAAAGGGTTTGTTAACCAGACTCATAAAGACTTTGGCAACGCATGCAATCTAACGGTGAACGCCAATGTCTGTGCAAGGCACGATACTTGTCCTCGACGGGGTCTCTACCAACCGCATTATGCTCAAGGTGCAGTTGACTGCTGCTTGGTATCATGTCGTTCAAGGTGAAAGGCTAAGGGGACTGCCGACTTTGTTACGCCGAAGCCAGCCCGACCTTGTTCTGGCGGCGCAAACTTTGCCAGACGGCAAAGCAGCGGACGTAAAGAAACTGTTGGCCGGCGATCCAACTCTTGCAGATATTCCCGTTGTCGCCATAACCCAGCAAAACGACAAAGCCGCGCGAATTCAGGCGCTAGCCGACGGTTTGGATGACGTCCTGGCATACCCTTTCAAAGACACCCTACTGCTTGCACATGTCCGTAGCCTTCTTCGCATACGTGGGAAACAACAAGAGTTGCGGATCAATGATGAACCCAAGTCCATTGGATTTGCAGAACCGCAAACCGCCTTTTATAAGCCTCCCCCCGCAGGTTTGGTGGCGTTACTTGCGCACAGCACTCGCACCAACTCGACATGGCGTAAGGCTTTGTCCAAGCAAATGCCCAACTCCATATCAACGCACACATTACCCAACCTGAAGGGTATACTTTCCGCCCCAGCCCCTGACGCGATTGTTGTAGAACTTGGACCCGGAGCAGCCGGACAAACAATTCTGTCGGACTTACGATCCAGGGCGACAACGCGCCATTCGGCGCTGATCGGAGTGATGCAGGGTGATAATGCGGACTTGGCTGCCGAAGCGTTGGATTGGGGAGCTGACGCCGTGTGCCAGGGCGGTTTCGAGACAGACGAGATTGTCCTACGATTGAAACGGCACATAGCCCGCAAGCAGACAGACGACAAGCTGCGCGCATCATTACGCAAGGGGCTGACCGACTCGCTGACTGACGCATTGACAGGGCTTCACAATCGCCGTTTTGCCATGTCCGCGCTTGACCAAATCGCGCGCAAATCCTTGAATTCAGGGCGTAGTTTCGCCGTAATGGTCGCAGATCTTGACCACTTTAAGTCGATCAACGACAGGTTTGGACATAGTGTCGGCGACCTCGTGTTGACCGAAGTGGCAGGCCGACTGCAGCGCACCGTCGAAAAAGCTGGTTTTGTCGCGAGGATCGGTGGTGAAGAATTCTTGATATGTATTCCCGATGTTCCGCAAGAAAACGCATTGGAAACAGCAGACTTGATATGCGACCGCATATGTGCGGAGCCGTTTCGATTGCCGGACTCCCAGTTATCGATCCCAGTCACAATCAGTATTGGCCTAAGGTTGTGCGAACCATGGAGCTTAAATCGAAGTGGTAGTCCATTTCTGGCTGGTGATTTATTAAAATCTGCGGATATAGCACTGTACGCCGCAAAGAAAGCCGGTCGCAATCAAGTGCAGATTAGGCCAGATGCCGCGTAGTTAACCTTCAGTTTTTCTTGGGCTTTCCATTTCGATGGCGGCCACGCTTGATTACCTCTTCCAGACGTTCGGCATAAATCTGTCGTTCACTATCGGTCATTTCGGAGACTTGAGTCAGCCACTCCTGATGCAAAGACTCCTGCAAATCTGCAGTGGCCTGAACCTGTTGATCCAAAAGCCCTTGAACAATCTCCGGCTCAAACGGGACTTGCAGCAAAGCCTTACGCAGTTCTTGAAAATCCTTCGAACGCCGTTCTGACCCTTTGCTGCGCAATGTAGCCAATTCGCCCCTAAGCACCTTTCGGTCCTCTTTTGGCAATGCGTGGTACAACGCTAGCCCAAAGCCGGGCGGCACCCTTGCCTGCTCTCCTCCCTTTATCCTCAGGGCCGTTCCGAGAATGATACCAACAACCAACAGGTTCACAGCCAATGAGACCGCTAAGAGGATCGGCATCCATCGGCGCTTTGATACGGGGATTTCACTCATTCCGTGCCCTCCAGATACTCGGTGTCCAAATTGAGTTCAGCCATCAAAAACGTCGCTTCTTGCGGCAGGAAGAGGTTGGCTGGATCAGGTAGAAAGGCAGGAGCAAAAAAGCCGATCCAGATCCCCGCTGCACACGCGGCTGCCAGCCCCCCCAGAACTCTTAGCCCGCCGATACCTTCAATTACCTTTCGCCACGCGCGTAATTCAGGTCGCTTCGCCGCTTTCAGCCTTTTTAACCGAACCAATTCAGCGTCGGTTTCGATCCGAACCGCCAAATCATCGG
Source organism: Ruegeria sp. YKSD179 (assembly GCF_059612885.1). Taxonomy (NCBI): domain Bacteria; kingdom Pseudomonadati; phylum Pseudomonadota; class Alphaproteobacteria; order Rhodobacterales; family Roseobacteraceae; genus Ruegeria; species Ruegeria sp. YKSD179. The sequence continues at coordinate 14,849 of NZ_JBXWRL010000051.1, forward strand.
GCATCCCAGAGCTTTCCTGACGGGCCTGGGCAAACAGATTTTCCAACTCATTATCATCAGCCATTTTCGTACCCCAGTTCGTCACGCCGCTTGGCCAGTATTGTGGCGAGTGATCTTTTTCCCCTTGCGGTCAAACTCTCGACCGCCTCTACCGAGATGTCCATGATCCCGGCGATTTCGGGATTAGACAACTCTTCGATATGACGTAAAATCACGGCTTGCTGCTGTCGCTCTGGCAACTGCTCAAGCGCGTTCTGCAGCGCATCCGAGCGTGCCTCATCTTGTATCTGATCCACAACACTGGCAGAGATGTCCTGAACTTCCGGAGCGTTTTCAACAGTTTCAGGCCGTTTTCGTCGCCGTTGATCGATGCACAGATTCATAGTCACGCGGTATAACCAAGTGGAGACCTTCGCTTGCCCCGGCACCCATTCGGGTGCCATTAGCCAAAGGCGCATCATGGCTTCTTGCGTTACGTCTTCGGCTTCGGATCGATTACCTAGCATTCGAAGAGCCACCGAAAAACTGCGCGGCCCCAGACGATCAGTCAAAAGGCGCGCCGCCATCGCATCGCCATTGGCGAACTGGCCCAGCAATGACTCGTCGCTGGGCTCAGGTCCAACAGCGGACCCGACTTGCGACCTATCCAGGTACGAGGTCAGATCCTCCATCCTGCATCAGTTGCTGTCAGTGTCGTTGTCGCGCATACGCTTGTGCTTGCGGCCCATTCTATCTTTTGCATCCGCATATTCCTGTTCCGAAATCGAACCGTTGCCATCAGCATCGATACGTTCGAACATTTTTGCGCCACGGCGCGGTTTCGGCAACTCATCTGTGCTGAGAAAACCATCATTGTTTGCATCCTGCCGTTCGAACATCTTCTGTACACGGTCGTTAGCCTTGGCCTGCGCAGCGGCTTGCATCTCGTCCAAGCTCAACTGCCCATCGCCGTTGCTATCGGCATCAGTAAATCGTTGCATACGATGTGTATCAATTTCAGCTTGTGTTATTTGGCCATCCCCGTTCGCATCCAATTCTTGAAATGTCGGCTGTTGCCGGTCTTTTGACCCTTTAGCAAGTACAGCTGTACCGGTGACAGCCACAGCGGAGAGAACAATTGCTGAAATAATGGTTGCAGGTTTCATTTCAGATTTCCTTTGCTTTTGCAGGCCCAATGCCATTGTTGATACATTTTAAAACGCTGAGGGAACGAATTTCCGTCGAACTTTTTTGGGATCTCAAGTGCATCATTTAGGTTGTCGGCTCTGGATGCTATTTTGAGGCGACCGCCGCAAAGCGACGCACCCCCTTTTCCAACGGCTCGATAATGCGCAATATCCCGAACAACTGAATGCGCGAGTATCATTATGACAGATCACACTATTAACATGACAGCCGAGGATGACCGCCCGACACGCCCCGCGCTGATCCGAGGTTTTCGCGGTAAATGCCCCAATTGCGGTGAAGGTAGACTATTACACAGCTACCTAAAGGTCAGCGATGAATGCACCCATTGCGGGCAAGAGCTGTTTCACCATCGGGCAGACGACGGCCCTGCTTATCTGACGATTCTGATCGTCGGCCATCTGCTTGCCCCGGCACTGCACATTTCTTATGTACATTGGCGTCCCGAACCGTGGACAATGGCCATCGCTTTTTCAATTGGCTGTGTTGCCTTGTCGCTGTATCTGCTTCCACGGCTCAAAGGGGTTGTAGTTGCCTATCAATGGGCGCGCCGGATGCACGGGTTCGGAACCTCTGCATGAGTTTGGATAAATCCGCGATCCGGAATGCTTCTACCGTAATCGTGTTACGGGACCGGTTCGACGACCCGTCGATCCTGATGGGTCAACGCGGAGCGGCCGCGGCGTTTATGCCAAATAAGTTCGTTTTTCCAGGTGGTGCCGTCGACCCTGAGGATGCGGATATTCCGCTATCGGCTCCTTTGCCGGAGATTTGTCGGAACCGATTGTCCCATAGGTCCGAAAAGGGCTTGGAGAATGCCCTGGCCACTGCCGCAATTCGCGAGCTTTGGGAGGAAACTGGCCTTGTTCTCGGCCAACCGGGTTCGTGGCCGGATAAGCCTCCAAAGGATTGGCAAGCCTTTGCAAACATGGGGTTTCGACCTTCTGCCGATGCACTGCAGTTTGTTTTTCGCGCAGTCACACCCCCAGGTCGGCCGCGCCGGTTCGACGCCCGTTTTTTTCTGGTGGATTCCGAGGCGATTCAGGGGGATCTTGACGATTTTACGCATGCCTCAGACGAGCTATCGCATTTGCAGTGGGTAAAAATCCGACAAGCGCGCGAGTTTGATCTGCCGTTCATAACCGAGGTCGTACTGGCAGAGATTGCTGAACGCGCCAAGGACCGCAATCCACCAGACAGCGTTCCGTTCTTTTTGAATAACGAAGAGGCTAGCCTGTTTTTGCAGCTAAAAGGTTTCTCGATGCCGCAACACGACTGAATAGCGTCATCTCATTCGGCTTATCACCACAGTCACTTCGGGTTTTTTGCCAAGCTCGACCCGCGCGCTTTGACGAACAATCCGCCTTAAAGCTTCCTCTAGTTTTTCATCATCGCGCAAGGTTTTGACCTCAGCACGCATCAAAAACTGATTTAGATCCTCTTCCAGTATTTCGGTCAAAGCCGCATTCGACGTGCCGATTTCGGGTAAACCTATCGCATCGCACCATGGTTCGCCCAGTGGCTCGTCGTCCTCGTCAAAAATGACTGTGACTGTCACATGGCCATTCAATGCCATGCGGATGCGATCGCGCACAACACCATCCAAAGCACCAATTTTTACGGTACCATCCAGATAGGTTCGACCTGTTTCAACGTAATCAACAACTGTAGGTGCGTTCCCAGTCAGGTCCAGAATGGTTCCGTTCACGGCAAGAACACCAGTCCGTCCGCCAACCTTAGCCAGCTTGGCATGTTCGCGTAAATGCCGATGTTCACCGTGCATAGGGATAACCATCTGCGGGTCCATAAGAGCATGAATCCTCTCAAGGTCTGGTCGGTTTGCATGCCCTGAAACGTGGTAAAGACCAGAACTGTCGTCGACGACATCAACGCCTTTTTCGCTGAGTTGATTGATTATGCGGATTACACCCTTCTCGTTGCCAGGAATTGTTTTTGAGGAAAACAGAAACAGATCACCCTCTTTGACTTCCAAGCCACGATACTTCCCGCGGGCCAGCTGCGCACTGGCGGCTCTTCTTTCGCCCTGACTGCCAGTGACGATAAGCATCAAATTCTGACGGGGGACGTCGGCCGCCTCTTCAGCGCTGATTACGCGGGGAAAATCGGATAATATTCCTGTCTCAGTTGCGGCTTCGATCATCCGTCGCATGGCGCGCCCAAGCAACACCACCGATCGACCGGCCTTCTGACCCGCTTCGGCCAAAGTTTTTACCCGTGCCACGTTCGAAGCAAAAGTTGTCGCGATTACCATGCCGTCAGCATCCTGAACCAGCTTGGCGATCTCGGGACCAACCTCTGATTCCGAACGACCAGGATGGTCGGAAAACACATTGGTGCTGTCACAGACCAAAGCCCTTACCCCGGGTTTCGCCACCTCAGCCCAAAGGGTTTCCTCAAACGGCTCGCCCACGACCGGTTTCGAATCCAGCTTAAAATCACCTGAATGAACCACGCGACCAGACGGAGTGTCTATTACAAGGCCAGCGCTTTCAGGGATCGAGTGCGACACCGGTAAAAAACCAATATTGAATGGTCCCACCTTGGTCTGTTCTGGCCAAGCAGACACGGTATGCACTGCCTCGGTCGGGTGGCCCTGATCCTCCATTTTGCGCCGGGCTATATTTGCGGTGAAGGGACGAGCGTAAATTGGCACACCAAGATCTGCATAACACAAGGCTACAGCGCCCACGTGGTCTTCGTGCGCATGTGTGACAAATATCGCCTCCAATTGATCCTCACGTTCTTTGAGCCACGTGATATCCGCAAAAATCAGGTCAACGCCCGGAGAAGAATCCATATCCGGAAAGGCGACCCCCAAGTCCACTAGGATCAGCCGTTCTTGCCCCGGCTTTCCATAACCGTAGACATATGCATTCATGCCAATTTCGCCTGCACCGCCGAGCGGCAGATAAATCAGTCTTTCACTGCTCATGTTGAGCCATTATCCTTATTATAACTATGGATCACGGTCAGTCCGTGCATCGTCAAATCGTCTTCAATCACATCAAAGCCAACATCGGCCTGATCAAACAATGGCGCGAGACCACCTGTCCCTATGACCTTCATCGGCATCCCAAACTCAGCTTTAATGCGCGATATCAATCCTTCAATAAGCCCGGAATACCCCCAATACACCCCGGATTGAATGCAACCAACAGTGTTGGTCCCAATCACTTTTTCAGGTCTGGTAATGTCGATATGAGGCAACGCTGCCGCGCCTTGATGTAAGGCTTCAAGACTTAGATTGACCCCTGGCGCAATTATCCCGCCGACATATGCCCCGTCCGCTGCAACGACATCAAAGTTCGTGGCAGTTCCAAAATCGACCACAACCACATTTCCACCGTGGCGGTCAAACGCTGCAGCGGCGTTTGCAAGACGGTCTGGCCCTGGGATTGTTCCCTCGTCCACCCGGGGGTTTACCGGCAACAAGCAATCCGGCTTACCAACCACCAAAGGTCTGCATCCAAAGAACCGGTCGGCAAAGACGCGCAAGTTAAAAACCACACGCGGAACCGTCGACGCGATGATCACGTTGGAGATGTCAGCCTCAATACCGTAGTGTTTCACAAGGGTGGAATACCAAGTGAAATAGGCGTCTGCAGTGCGGGCATGGTGGGTCGAGGTGCGAAGCGTACACAGAAACTTCTCGCCATCCCAAATCGAGAAAACCGTATTGGTATTGCCGCAGTCAATTGCCAAGAGCATCTGCGTCTCCTTCAGAAATATACATCCGCCGCAGGTATGCTGACGCGACCTCTGGCGGTGTTTAGGACAAGGTTACCGCCCGCGTCCACCGTTTCAAAAGTTCCAACTGTTTCCGAAGCCGTCGTACGCGCCGAAATAACTTCCCCCAAGCGGGCCGCACGAGACAGCCAGGCAGCCCGGATCGGCTCAAACCCATAGATAGAAAACTGGGTTTCGTATTTCGCGTATGCGACGGCAAGCTCGGACAGGAAATCTTCCGGGGTAACGTTAGTACCAGTTTCAGACAGCAGAGAAACAGGCCGCAACGCATCAGGCTCGACCTTATCGGCTCCGGGGGCTTGCGACAGGTTTACTCCAATACCGATCGCCAGATGGGTCACTTGGTTCGCTTGACCTGTGCTTTCCAGTAAGATGCCTGCTAGTTTTCCGCCATTCAGCAAAACATCGTTGGGCCATTTTAGTGAAAATCCCGATGCCCGTCCTGTTACAGCCACACAAGCGTCAAACAATGCAAGGGCGGCGACAAAGCTGCGCAAGGCGGCTTGTTCCGGATTGCCTTGCGGTCTCATTAACAAAGTCGCAGCCAAATTTCCTTGTGGATTGGCCCAGGCGCGCCCTCTTCGACCGCGGGCCGCAGTTTGGTTATGTGCCATTATCCAAACAGGGCCTTGAGCGGAAGGCGCAATTCGGGCCGCTTCGTTCAGAGTGCTGTCAACTTCCTGCAGAACATGCAGACCATATCCCTGAGGCCAATCGCTCATGTCAAAAAGGCCCAGCTATACAGCCAGGCCCTGCGTCTTTCTTGGCTGAACATTCAATTGACAAGCGTGGCCGCAGCGGCTGCCGCTGCACCTTCAATACCAAACTGGTAAAAAACTCCGATCAGCATCAGTGCAGCCGATCCCATCAGCGCGCCCCACAAAACAGGCGATGAGTGGGTTTCAATCGGTTCGTCATTATCGGACCCGAAATACATGTAGAAAACGATCCGCAGATAGTAGAATGCGCCAATCACCGATGCGATGGCGGAAACGATCACAAGGCCAATTAGCCCCGCCTCGACACCAGCCTGCCAAACGCCAAACTTTGCAAAGAAACCCAGCATAGGCGGCACGCCGGCTAGGCTGAACATCAATATCAGTACCGCCAATGCTTTGCCCGGATCCCGTTTGGAATATTGCTTCAAGGCGTCGATGTTTGTGACCGGTTTCCCGTCTCGTTCCATCATTAGAATAAAGGCGAAGGTTCCGATATTCATCGTCACGTAAATGGCCAGATACATTAACATCGCTTTTATGCCCAACACCGTTCCTGCCGCCAATCCGATAAGCGCGTAACCCATGTGAGCAATGGACGAGAACGCCATCAGGCGTTTGATGTCGCGCTGACCAATCGCCGCAACGGCACCCAAAAGCATGGATAGGACGGACAACAGAACAATCACTTGCTGCCAATCTTTAACCACGCCCCCAAAGGCATCGTGCAAAACCCGAGCGAACAATGCCATTGCTGCAACTTTTGGTGCGGTTGCAAAAAAGGCGGTGATTGGAGTTGGTGATCCTTCATAAACATCAGGAGTCCACATATGGAACGGCACAGCGGAAACTTTGAAGGCAAGGCCAGAAATCAAAAAGATCAATCCAAACAGCAGACCAATTGAAACGTCTTCATGATGGACAGTTTGGATGATGCCAGAAAACAAGGTTGTTCCGGTAAAGCCGTAGACCAGTGATGCCCCGTACAGCAGAAGACCGGAGCTTAAGGCACCCAATACGAAGTACTTCAATCCGGCCTCAGTTGATTTGGCGCTGTCCCTGCGCAGCGCGGCGACTACGTAGAGGGACAGAGATTGCAGCTCAAGCCCCATGTACAATGACATCAGATCGCCAGCGCTGACCATCATCATCATACCGACCGCAGCCAGTGCAACCAGAAGTGGGTATTCGAACCTGAGCAAACCGCGGCGCGTCATGTAGTCCTGACTCATGACCAAAACAGCAGCGGCAGACAACAGAATCGCCACCTTTGCAAACCTGGAAAATCCGTCATCTACGAACATGCCATTGAACGCGATGTTTGTGCCGTCGCCGTTTGTCGCGATCCAGAAAGACAGAGCCGCCATCATTCCGGCCGTGACCCATATAAGCGCCGGCGCTAGTCCGTCTTTGGTGGTATAAACAGCCCCAATCAGAGCGGCCATCGCATATACCGCAAGTACAACTTCCGGCAAAATTATCGTTAGATCAGCTTGGATCATGTTTCCAAAGCTCCCTTAATGCGAGGCGGCCGTCTGGGTCGCCGCCTCTGCCGCGGCCAAGGCCGTGTCATAATTCGAAATCAACGCTGCAGTCGTATCCCCGATCACATCGGTCACCAATGAAGGATACACGCCCAAAAGGATGGTCATGATGATCAGCGGGGCGAAAACAAGTCTCTCTCGCGCGCTCATGTCCGTGATCGATTTCAGGCTTTCCTTTATCAAATCGCCGAACACAACTCGACGGTAAAGCCACAACGCATATCCAGCTGAGAAAATCACACCTGTAGCAGCCACCGCAGTTACCCAAGTATTCACTTGAAAAGCGCCCATGAGCGTCAGGAACTCGCCGATGAACCCGCTGGTACCTGGCAGACCGACGTTAGCCATGGTGAACATCATGAACACCAGCGCATAGGCAGGCATCCGGATTACCAGGCCGCCATATGCCTCGATATCGCGGGTGTGCATACGGTCGTAAATTACTCCGACGCACAAGAACAATGCGGCGGAAATGAACCCATGGCTCAGCATCTGGAAGATTGCGCCATCGATCCCTTGCTGGTTCGCAGCAAAAATACCCATCGTCACAAAACCCATATGCGCGACCGATGAATAAGCGATAAGCTTTTTCATATCCTCCTGCACCAGCGCCACCAACGAGGTGTAAACCACTGCAATCGCAGACATCCATAGCACAAGATCGGTCATCACCGCCGACCCTACTGGGAACATCGGCAGGCTGAACCGCAAAAAGCCATAGCCACCCATTTTCAACAGGATCGCAGCCAGCACCACCGACCCGGCGGTAGGTGCTTGAACGTGTGCGTCCGGCAACCATGTGTGCACTGGCCACATTGGCATCTTCACTGCAAATGAAGCAAAGAATGCCAGGAACATCAGCGTTTGCAGGCCGCCAACTACATAAATTCCCAGCACACTGAACCCGTCAGAGGAGAACTGATGGCTCATGAGAGCTTCGATATCAGTGGTACCCGCATCTGCATACATGGCTACCATCGCAACCAGCATCAGAACCGAACCGAGGAATGTATAGAGGAAGAATTTAAAGCTGGCATAAATACGATCTTTCCCGCCCCATATGCCGATGATCAGGAACATGGGGATCAGGCCCGCTTCGAAGAACAAGTAGAACAGCACCAGATCCAACGCCATGAAAACGCCCAGCATCAGGGTTTCCAATAGCAAGAAAGCGATCATGTACTCTTTGACGCGGGTTGTGACCTCCCAACTGGCGAGAATGGTCAACGGCATGATAAAAGTGGTCAGCAATACGAAAAGAACGCTGATACCATCCACGCCCATTTTGTACTTTAGGCCCATAAGCCACTGACCTTCTTCCACCATCTGAAAGCCAGTGTTGGACGGATCAAAGCCCGTGTAGATACCGATCGAGACCAGAAAGGTCACGGTCGTCGCGACCAAAGCCACCCATTTCGCATTTCGCTGCGCAGCCACATCTTCGCCATGAAGGAACAGCGCCAGAATACCTGCTGCGATTGCTGGGATAAACGTGACAATGGAAAGGATATTGTCCATTAGTTCGCGCCTCCGCCGATCGACATCCAGGTGACAAGAGCCGCGATACCCAGAACCATCCAGAAGGCGTAAGTAAAGATGTAACCGGTCTGCGCCTTGCCCGCGAGGCGCGTAAAGAAGGGTACGACGCCCATTGCTACTCCATTCAGGAATCCGTCGATGGTGTTGCCGTCACCGCGTTTCCACAGGAAACGCCCAAGAGCGACGGTGGGTTTTACAAAGACGACATCGTAGATTTCGTCAAAATACCACTTGTTCAACAGGAACAGGTACAACGGTCGTTGGTTCGCGGCCAGACGCGCCGGTAGTGAAGTGTTCACCATGTAGAACCAGTAAGCCACCACAAAGCCCAGCAGCATAGCGACAAATGGTGATACCTTAACCCACTTGGGGGCCGCATGTGCTTCGTCCAGAACGTGATTGTCAGGTGCGATATAAAGCGCGCCTTCTCCTGGTTCTCCAACAAAAGCGTAGTGGTGATCCCCGCTGTGTCCTTCCGGTTTATCATGCGCGGCGTCGTTATCATGGCCTTCATCGGTGGTCGTACTGTCACCATGGTCGTCATCGGCATGCCCAGAGTCCGCATGAGCTGCATCGCCGTGTTCGGCCGCCTCGGCGACGGGGATACCATAAAACTTACCCACCTTATCGGCATGACCAAAGAAGTTGCTGTACCAGATCATCCCGGCAAATACCGCACCCAATGACAGAGCGCCTAGCGGGACCAACATGGTCATAGGACTTTCATGCGCATGCTCATGAGTATGCTTGTCGCCTCGCGGTTCCCCATAAAAAGTAAGAAAAATCAGGCGCCAGCTGTAGAATGAAGTGAATACCGCCGCAATAACCAGCATCCAGAACGCGTATCCTGTTCCGCCTGCAAACGCGCTCTCGATAATTGCATCTTTGGACAGAAAACCGGCGAAACCGATATGAGTAAGCGGGATGCCAACACCGGTGATCGCCAATGTTCCGATCATCATTGCCCAGAAGGTGTAAGGGATTTTCTTACGCAACCCGCCGTACTCAGTCATCTCTTGCTCGTGATGCATGGCGTGGATCACAGATCCTGCCCCGAGAAAAAGTAGCGCCTTGAAAAAGGCGTGTGTCAACAAGTGGAACATCGCGGCCGAATACATCCCGACACCCGCTGCCACGAACATGTAGCCCAACTGGGAACAGGTCGAATACGCAATCACGCGTTTGATGTCGGTTTGTACCAAGCCCACGGTGGCGGCAAAGAATGCCGTCGACGCTCCTAGGAATGTTACAAATCCAGTCGCACCCGGCGCGAACTCCATAAGCGGTGACATGCGGCAAACCAGAAAAACACCGGCAGTAACCATGGTCGCGGCATGGATGAGCGCAGAAACCGGCGTGGGGCCTTCCATGGCGTCCGGCAACCATGTGTGCAGGATCAATTGTGCCGATTTTCCCATCGCACCGATGAACAGAAGCACGCAGATAACCTCGACCGCAGTCCATTCTCCCCAAAGGAAAGACAACTGCGTCTCAGCCAGCTTAGGAGCCGACGCGAATACGTCTGAAAAGTTAATACTGTCAGTCAGGAAGAAGATCGCGAATATTCCCAACGCAAAGCCAAAGTCACCTACACGGTTCACGATAAAGGCCTTCATCGCGGCTGCGTTGGCTGATGGTTTGCGGTAATAAAAGCCGATCAAAAGATAGGATGCCACGCCGACGCCTTCCCAGCCAAAGAACATCTGGACAAGATTGTCCGCAGTCACCAGCATCAGCATCGCAAAAGTAAAGAATGACAGATAGGCAAAGAAACGCGGCTTATAGCTTTCGCCTTCGCGCCATTGCGGATCGTGATCCATGTAACCAAAAGAGTATAGATGCACGAGCGCCGAAACAGTCGTCACCACAATCAGCATAATTGCCGTCAGCCTGTCCAAGCGTATTGCCCAGCTTGTCGAGAGCGATCCGCTTTCAATCCAACGCAGGATTTCAATATGCTGCGTTTGGCCGTCGAATGACAGGAACACAATCCAGCTTAGCAAACATGCCAGAAACAGCAGGCCCGTGGCGGTCCACATGGCGGCTTTCTCGCCGATGAACTTCCAGCCGAACCCGCAAATTAGCGCGCCCACAAGCGGGGCAAAGAGGATGGTGGTTTCCATAGTTCTCTTAGCCCTTCATCATATTGACGTCTTCAACCGCGATCGATCCACGGTTACGGAAAAAACAGACCAGAATAGCCAGACCAATCGCCGCCTCGGCCGCCGCGACGGTTAGCACGAACAGAGTAAACACCTGCCCGACCAGATCGCCGAGGAAGCTGGAAAACGCCACGAGGTTGATATTCACCGCCAACAGCATCAACTCGATGCTCATCAGCAGGATGATGACGTTCTTGCGGTTCAGGAAGAGACCGAAGATGCCGATAACGAACAGCGTCGCCGCGACCGTAAGATAGTGTTCAAGTCCGATCATCTTTTCACAGCCCCTGCCCCGGTTTCACGTCTTTCAATTCCATTGCCTTGGCCGGATCGCGCATCATTTGGCCGACGATGTCCTGACGCTTGATATCCTGACGGTGGCGCAGCGTCAGCACGATCGCCCCGATCATGGCTACCAGCAGGATCAAGCCCGCCAATTGGAACAGAAGAAAATATTGGTCGTAAAGAATGACCCCCAGCGCTTCGGTGTTATGGCGATCCGCCGGAACTGGCTGCGCAAGATTGGCCGCCGCGCCCTGGGCACTGTCCCAGGCGCCAAATGCCATGACGAACTGCATCAGGATGACCAAACCAATCAGCAGGGCCAGTGGCATGTATCGTGCCATCTCGGCCTTCAATTCGGCAAAGTTGACGTCCAGCATCATCACCACGAACAGGAACAGAACCGCGACCGCGCCCACGTAGACGATGATCAGCAGCATCGCCACGAACTCGGCCCCCAGCAGTACGAACAGCCCCGCCGCGGACAGGAAGGAAAGGATCAGCCACAGCACCGAATGCACCGGCTGGCGGCTGATTACTGTGAACAACCCTCCGGCGATAGCGCTGATGGCAAACAGATAAAAGGCAAAGACGGTCATTGATCCTTATCCTCGTTGCCGCCCATGACCTCTTGCGCCAAATCCAAGGCGCGAGTCATGGCCGGGATGCCGGCAAAGACCGACATCTGTCCGATCGTTTCCACGATCTCTTGATTCCTGGCCCCGGCTTCAAGCGCGTGGCGCACAGTCTGGCGTACGGCAGTGTCCGCTTGTGCGCCCTGACATGTTAACCCCGCCAACGTCAACAGAAGACGGGTCTTGGCGTCCAAGCCGTCGGTGTTGACGGTGTTTCCAAACATCATCTCCATGACTTCTTTGGGCATTGTCGGCCACAGCGCCTCGAACCCTTTGGGCGAGAAATTCTCCATCGCCGGGTTCATCGCCTTGGCCATGTCCTGAGCCTGCTTCATCATCAGCTCAAACGGATTTGTCGGGCTGTCGCTCATCGGTACGGCGCGTCCATTTCCAGATTGCGGGCGATCTCGGCTTCCCAGCGTTCGCCATTATCCAGCAGTTTTTCCTTGTCGTAGAACAGCTCTTCCCGCGTTTCGGTGGCGAATTCAAAGTTCGGGCCTTCGACGATGGCATCGACTGGGCAGGCTTCTTGGCAGAATCCGCAGTAGATGCACTTGGTCATGTCGATATCATAGCGCGTGGTACGGCGGCTGCCGTCCTCGCGCGGTTCGGCGTCGATGGTGATGGCTTGCGCCGGGCAGATCGCCTCGCACAGTTTGCAGGCGATGCAGCGTTCTTCACCATTCGGATAGCGGCGCAGGGCGTGTTCACCCCGGAAGCGCGGCGACAGAGGACCTTTTTCGTGCGGGTAGTTCACGGTCGCCTTGGGCGCGAAGAAATATTTCAGCCCCAGCTTCATGCCGACCCAGAAGTCTTGCAGCAGGAAGTATTTGGCGGCGCGAGTGTAGTCGATTTGTGTCATGCTCAGCCTCCTACGCTCCAACGGGCAAACGCGCCCCAGAACCAGTCGAATTTCGCTGCGAAAGCCACGAAAACCACCCATGCCAGCGAAAATGGCAGAAACACCTTCCAGCCCAGGCGCATAAGTTGGTCATAGCGGTAGCGAGGTGTAATCGCCTTGACCATTGCGAAGAGGAAGAAGAAGAACGCCATCTTGCCGACCATCCACAACACGCCGTCCGGCAAGCCCGGGACTGGCGACAGCCAGCCACCAAAGAATAGCAGCGTGGTCAGTGCGCACATCAAGAAGATCGCGATGTATTCGCCGGCCATGAACAGCAGGAATGGTGTCGCCGAGTATTCGACCTGATAACCGGCGACCAATTCCGACTCTGCCTCGGGCAGGTCGAACGGAGGCCGGTTGGTTTCCGCCAATGCCGAAATGAAGAACAAAAAGACCATGGGAAAGTGCGGCAGCCAGTACCAGCTAAAGAAACCGAACCTACCATCCTGCGCATGCACGATCTCGCCAAAGTTCATCGAACCGGTTGAGATAATCACACCTATGATGATCAGGCCAATTGAGACCTCGTAGGAAATCATCTGTGCGGCAGACCTAAGTGAACCAAGGAACGGATACTTTGAGTTCGACGCCCAACCGCCCATTATCACGCCATAAACTTCGAGTGATGAGACGGCAAAAACGTAGAGAATGGCCACATTTATATCCGATAGCACCCAGCCATCGTTAAACGGGATTACGGCCCAGGCGATCATGGCCAAAACGAAAGAGGTCAGCGGAGCAAGGATGAATACCGTACGGTCTGCTCCCGCTGGAATGACCACTTCTTTGACGACATATTTCAATGCATCGGCCACAGATTGCAGAAGGCCATACGCGCCAACCACATTGGGGCCGCGTCGCATCTGGACAGCTGCCCAGATCTTGCGATCACCGTAGACAAGGAACAACAGCGAGATCATCACAAAGGCTACAACGGCAAGCACTTGCGCGAGAATAATTATGGCTATTCCGCCGGGGGTGTTAAAGAAATCAGCCATTTGTCCTCACACCGTGGATCGTCGGAATTACATTTTGATCGGCATTTTTTTTCATTCTGCGGCGATCCTGTCTGTCTTGAGCGCCTTAGCCTGCGCTGAGAGTTCAGCCATCAGTTGTGAAGCGCGCGCAATCGGGTTCGTCAGATAGAAATCCTTGATTGCATAACGGAAGGTGGCCTTGCCAAGCTTCGCCGGCTTTAAATGCTGCACCTTATTTTCGATCACTTCGTCTACCTGAGCCAAATGCGGGACAGCTTCGATCAACGCAGTTCTCAACTGCGCCAAAGTGTCGAATGGCAAGGTTGCGTCCAGTTCTGCCGACAGAGCCCGAAGAATCGCCCAATTCTCCTTGGCCTCACCTGGCGCGAATCCTGCCCGCATGGCCAGTTGCGGGCGGCCTTCAGAATTTACGAACAACGCGTTTTCTTCAGTGTATGCGGCACCCGGAAGGATCACGTCAGCGCGGTGTGCGCCCCTATCGCCATGGCTGCCCTGATAAATGACAAATGCACCTTCACTGATCTCAACCTCGTCGGCACCCAGATTGTAAATCACGTCAGCCGAACTTATTGCTTCCATACCATTTTCGTTGGTCGCATCCACGTCCATCGCACCGACTCGCGACGCCGCTATGTGAAGCACCAACAGACGGCTTTCTGTATTTTCTGCAACTGTCTGAGCAGCTGCCAGAACGGCGTTACCATCAGCCTCTTGCAAGGCGCCCTGGCCAACAATGATCAAGGACCGCTTGGCCTTGATTTCGTCGTCACCGCTCATGTCGACAACCTTTTGCAACGCGGCACGGTCTTCGCCCATGTGGTGATAATCATAGGTCAGATCGACGGCAGGCCCGATCAAAGCCACTTCGGCCCCGTGGGTCCAAGCTTTGCGAATGCGGGCATTGAGAACCGGAGCTTCGTCCCTGGGGTTCGTCCCGATCAGCAAAATGCGTTCGGCTGTGTCAATTTCTTCAATCGCAGCAGTTCCTACATACGCTCCGCGGTTGCCAGCAGGCAGCTCGGCTCCATCAGTACGGCATTCGACAACACCGCCCTGCCCTTCGATAAGTTGCTTCAGTGCAAACGCAGCTTCTGTTGGAGCCAAATCACCGACTATCCCGGCGGGCTTTTCAGCGCCTTTCAGAGCGTTTGCGGCTTTGGTCAGCGCCTCGGTCCAGGTCGCCGGACGTAGTTTACCGTTTTCTCGCACATACGGTTTGTCTAGCCTTTGACGCCTCAGGCCGTCCCACACAAACCGCGTTTTGTCACTGATCCATTCCTCGTTAACCCCATCGTGGTTTCGGGGTAGGAACCGCATGACCTCGCGACCCTTGGCGTCTACGCGAATGTTGGAACCCACTGCATCCATCACATCAATGGATTCAGTTTTGGTCAGTTCCCACGGGCGGGCGGTAAAGGCGTATGGCTTTGACGTCAACGCACCGACTGGACACAAGTCGATTATGTTGCCCTGCAAATTCGATTGAAGCGTTTGGTTCAAATATGAAGTGATTTCCGCATCTTCACCTCGCCCGGTCTGACCCATCTGAGTGATCCCAGCGACTTCGGTTGTGAAACGCACACAACGAGTGCAAGAGATACACCGTGTCATCGCCGTTCCAACGAGCGGACCAAGATCCAGATCATCCACCGCTCGCTTGGCTTCTTTGAATCGCGAGCCAGAGACGCCGTAGGCCATCGCTTGGTCCTGTAGGTCGCACTCTCCGCCCTGATCGCAGATCGGGCAGTCGAGCGGATGGTTGATCAGCAGGAACTCCATAACCCCTTCACGGGCTTTCTTTACCATCGGAGAGTTCGTTTTGACCACCGGCGGCTGTCCTTCCGGACCCGGACGCAGATCGCGAACCTGCATCGCGCATGATGCCGCTGGTTTTGGCGGGCCGCCCACAACCTCAACAAGGCACATCCGGCAATTGCCAGCAATCGACAATCGCTCGTGATAGCAAAACCGGGGCACTTCAATTCCCGCTTGCTCGCAGGCCTGAATCAAGGTCATGGCCCCATCGACTTCAATTTCCTGTCCATCGATGTTGATCTTGCGAAGGTCAGACATGGTCTAGTTCGCCCTCAAATAAACGCCAATGGCGCTGTTTCTTTCAATTTCCTTCCGACCCAGGGAACAGAAGGTTTTCGGGTTATCATAGGACACACCATTCTGAGCCAGATATGCCTCACCTTTGGCGCGCATTCTGTCTTTTTCAGAATCCGATTCCACGTAAGCGCGAATTTCCTGATCCGAGTAACCCAGACTGTTTGCTTTGGATTTCAACCCCCACATCACACCAATCGCTTTCAGGCGGCGTCCGCTGATTGACTCGCAATATTCAGAAATTTCGTTTGCAACTGCGATGTAGTAGAGTTCGTTGTCTATTTCTTTCACTTCGCGCAAAGGTGGTTTTGCCTCGGCCGCGACCGGAACACTAGCAGCTATTATCAATGGGAGCATTTTCAGAATGGACATAGGCTTTCCTTTCGTTCTGTGCAAAACAGAACGAAGCCTGAACCGAGTGCTATGCAATAACACCTTCATAGCCAACCTATTTTGAAAACCTTTCTCGATCATGGCCGCTGACACTTTCCCGCAAATGTCAGTTTGTCGTTTTCGATGCGCAGCGTTTGCGGTTCGGAGTCAGGCCCCACTTTCCATTCGATTTTGGAAGACCCAAAATTCCGAATACAAAACCTAATTCCCTCATAGCGCCCAGCCTCACGAGCACCATCTAGCGAGGCACCGACGCCATTCACGGTAACAGTGAAATCTGCAGGCGACGCTCGTTTGTCTACCGAACGGGCGTTGGCACGAAAATATATTCCATCAAACAGGACACGATTGTTTGACGATTTTGCTCCACATCCGGACAAAATAGCCAAACAAAGGAAGGCAGAAAGAAGAACACGTAAGGAAACCCAGGGTTTCCTCGTGCCAAAAGCGCCATAGCGCCATACCTTCAACCTATGTCCCGCTTCACTGTTCATCAGAATGCAGCTACCAGCGCAATAAGTCCCAGAATGAACATGCATGCCCAACCCAGAACATAAAATATCGACCTCGGACCCGCATTCGGTTTGCCAATACCGCGCAAGTGGATGACCAGCATTACAATCCGAGCCACTAGAGCGACCGAAGCCAGCAAGTTCACCCAAAAGGGGCTTGCGCCCAAAAGAATCGCGGCGACCGTAACGGTCAGGAACGCAGGTAAGGTTTCAGTCCCGTTCAAATAGGCTCGGTTCAGTCGATACGCCTTATCAGAATAATCCTGCTCGGGCGTGCCTCCAGGAGCCAGCCCCTTTCCTTGCTTGGCCAACGCCGTGAAAGGCGACATGAAAAGGACGATCAATGTAAAGATCACCAAAGAGGCAATCGCGTGGGAATATTCAGCAAATACTTCCATTAGAATTACTCCGCAGCTATCGCACCAATACGGCCTGATTTTTGGGCCTTGATGCGGTCTTCGATCTCTTCGCGAAAATTGCGGATCAAGCCTTGAATTGGCCATGCCGCAGCGTCGCCAAGGGCACAGATCGTGTGACCTTCTACCTGTTTGGTCACATCAAACAACATGTCGATTTCTTCGAATTCGGCTTCGCCTCGGACCAAGCGGTCCATAACCCGCATCATCCAACCCGTGCCTTCCCGACATGGTGTGCATTGTCCGCAACTTTCGTGCTTGTAGAACTTTGAAAGCCTCCAAATCGCCTTGATGATGTCAGTGGATTTGTCCATCACAATTACGGCTGCCGTTCCCAGTCCCGAACCCAACTCGCCGCGAAGATAGTCAAAATCCATTATTGCATCGCGCATGTTTTCGCCGCGCACGCAAGGCACTGAGGACCCACCGGGAATTACGGCCAGCAGATTATCCCACCCACCGCGAATGCCGCCGCAATGAGTTTCGATCAGTTCTTCAAACGAAATCGACATAGCTTCTTCGACAACGCAGGGGTTGTTCACATGGCCAGATATCGCAAAAAGCTTGGTTCCGGCGTTGTTCTGGCGCCCAAAACCAGCAAACCAATCAGCACCACGCCGCAGGATAGTCGGCACAACGGCAATCGACTCCACGTTGTTCACTGTGGTCGGGCAACCGTAAAGCCCCGCACCAGCAGGAAACGGAGGTTTCATCCGGGGCATGCCTTTTTTGCCCTCAAGGCTCTCAATCAGCGCGGTTTCTTCCCCACAAATATAAGCTCCAGCACCGTGGTGAAGGAACAGATCGAAATCCCATCCCGATCCGGCGGCGTTTTTGCCCAAAAGACCTGCGTCATATGCCTCGTCAATCGCAGCCTGCAGTGCCTCCCGCTCGCGGATGTATTCGCCACGCAGATAGATGTAACAAGTATGCGCATTCATGGCGAAAGAAGCGATCAAGCATCCTTCGATCAGGGTGTGAGGATCATGGCGCATAATCTCTCGATCTTTACAGGTGCCGGGTTCGGATTCGTCGGCGTTCACAACAAGATAAGCAGGGCGCCCGTCGCTTTCCTTAGGCATGAATGACCATTTCAGGCCAGTTGGAAAACCCGCGCCGCCGCGACCGCGAAGACCCGAGTCTTTCATCGTCTGAATGATCCAATCGCGTCCCTTGCCGATCAAACCTGCGGTACCGTCCCAATGCCCGCGGGCTTGCGCGCCTTTTAGCGTTCGTTCATGCATCCCATAGACGTTGGTAAAGATCCTGTCCTGATCCTTCAGCATCGCTCGCTTACCCTTGGTTGTCCTGACGCATCCGCCAGAGTTGAAAAATATTGACACCCGCGTAGATGAATCCTGCCAGAGCGGCAAAATCAAAAAGCAAGGCATAACGCCCCGGCAATTCCATCGCGGGGCCAATAAATAGCGACATCGCAAGCCAGAAAAGCATAGTCACCGCGATGACCACGCCAATATGTCGGCCCTTTCGGGCTATTGCCTGTTCTTTGTCTTTGTCCATCTCACCCTGATGCCTCAATGGGCACCGTTGTTCAGTCTTCGTAAATGCCATCTTTCTTGGCACGCTTCGCAAATTCTGTATCCTCTCCAACCGCCAGTTTGACCGCTTGCTGAATCCAACCATCTCGCTCTATCCGACCCTTGAATTTCAACCGGGAGTCCACCCATGCGACGTTTTCCGGCGTCCATTTCGCTATCTGGTCAAAGTGGAAAAATCCGAGATCGTTTAGGGTCTGTTCCAATTTGGGACCTACGCCCTTCAAAAGTTTCAGATTGTCAGGTTTTCCATTTCGGGCGTCCGTCAGAATCTCTGGCTGGTCATCTGTTTCCTTGGCCTTGGCTTCGGCAGCCTGTCTTACAGCAGGCTTCCGCGGAGCCTTCGCCTTTGGCGGTTTCGGTGAAGTCTTGTTAGCCGCCGCTTTGCCATCTTTACCAAGCCACGGAGTAAGGATCGGTATTTCAGTTCCGTCAATTCTTTTGATCGTATCGCCCAGATCTGCGGCCAGAGCGACGCTTGCATTGTATTTCGGCTTGTCGCCTTCATGTTCCATTAGGCTGGTCAATCCGCCCAAAGGTTCCGCAGCGTAGCGTCCGTTCTGCGGACCAGGGGTCGGAACCTTACCCGCCGCCAAATCTTCAATGATGCTGGAAAAACTTTCGGCCGTCAGGTCTTCGTAGTAATCCTTGCCGATCTGAGCCATCGGCGCATTGGTGCAGGAACCAAGACATTCAACTTCTTCCCAGCTGAGCTTGCCATCTGCCGACAGTTCATGCGGTTTCGCCGAAATCTTTTCCTTGCAAACAGCGATCAAATCCTCGGCCCCGCATATCATGCAAGAAGTCGTGCCGCACACCTGAATATGCGCAATAGAACCAACGGGTTGAAGCTGAAACATGAAGTAAAAAGACGCAACTTCAAGCACGCGAATATAGGCCATGCCAAGCATATCGGCGACGGCCTCGATCGCCGGACGGCTTAGCCAGCCCTCTTGTTCTTGCGCGCGCCAAAGCAGCGGGATAACCGCACTGGCTTGACGCCCTTCAGGGTACTTGGTGATCTGCGCTTCGGCCCATTGCCGATTTGCGGCGGTGAAGGCAAAGCTATCTGGTTGCTCGGGATGCAGTCGACGAAGCATTAGCGGTCTATCTCTCCAAATACGACATCCATCGTGCCGATAATGGCAGCGACATCGGCCAACTGGTGACCTCCGGCAACATGGTCCATTGCTTGCAAATGCAGGAACCCGGGCGCTCGAAGCTTGGCGCGATATGGTTTGTTGGAGCCGTCAGCCACCAAATAAACGCCGAACTCACCCTTTGGTGCTTCGACAGCGGCATAAACTTCGCCCGCAGGTACGTGGAAGCCTTCAGTGTAAAGTTTGAAGTGATGGATCAGGCTCTCCATGGAAGTCTTCATATCCGAGCGCTTTGGCGGTGTGATCTTTCCGCGCGCCAAAACGTCACCGGGGCATTCGCGTATCTTGGCGATTGCCTGACGAATGATAAGAAGCGACTGGCGCATTTCTTCCATACGCACCAGATAGCGATCATAACAATCGCCGTTCTTGCCAACGGGAATCTGGAACTCGAATTCGTCGTAGCATTCATAAGGCTGTGCACGCCTTAAATCCCATGCCAGGCCCGATCCGCGCACCATCACGCCCGAAAAGCCGTATTTTTGGATGTCGTCTTCGGTCACAACGCCAATATCTGCGTTGCGCTGTTTGAAGATGCGGTTTTCAGTCAGCAGGCCATCAATGTCGTCTAGAACAGAGGGAAATTCGTGGCTCCATGTCTCAATATCGTCCAGCAGTTCCGGCGGCAGGTCCTGATGCACTCCTCCAGGACGGAAATAAGCAGCATGCAAACGAGCACCACACGCGCGCTCGTAGAAAACCATCAGTTTTTCGCGTTCTTCGAAACCCCAAAGCGGCGGAGTCAATGCGCCGACATCCATTGCCTGAGTGGTCACGTTTAGCAAGTGGTTCAGTACGCGCCCGATCTCGGAATAAAGGACGCGGATCAATGAGCCACGACGCGGCACCTCGACCCCTGTCAACTTTTCAATGGCCAGGCACCATGCGTGTTCCTGATTCATTGGCGCCACGTAATCCAGCCGGTCAAAATATGGCAGGTTCTGCAGATAGGTCCGGCTTTCCATCAGCTTTTCCGTGCCACGGTGCAACAAGCCGATATGCGGATCGCAACGCTCCACGATCTCTCCATCCAGTTCCAGCACAAGACGCAACACACCGTGCGCTGCCGGGTGTTGTGGGCCGAAGTTGATGTTGAAATTGCGAATCTTCTGCTCGCCACTTAGCGCGTCGGCGCTACCGTCATCGTATCGAGAGCCGTCCATCATTACCGCCCCCGCTTTTTCTTGTTCGCCTCAGCCCGAACACGGACATTTTTTGACTCAGCTGCTTTGGCCGCTGCACCAGCAAGCAATACGCCCAGCGCACCCACGAAAATTATTTCCCCCAGCATCTCAGCGACGCTCCATTTCTTGCAGCTTCATGGCCATCACCCAAAGCAGGACCAAGGTTCCAATCGGGACGACACAAACCACCACCCAGAATTTCTGGATTCCGAAATGCGGCAACAACTTTATCATCGGGATAATCGTTGCCACGGTTATGACCAGCCAGATCAGAAACTCCATAATTTACGACTCCTGCTTCTCGTCTCCCGGAAGAATGTAGTTCGCACCCTCCCATGGGGACATGAAATCGAATTGACGGTATTCCTGCACAAGAGAAACAGGTTCGTATACGACACGCTTTTGCGCCTCGTCATATCGTACTTCTGTATAGCCGGTGGTCGGAAAATCCTTGCGCAGTGGATATCCGCGAAAACCATAATCGGTCAGAATACGGCGCAAATCCGGATGCCCTGAAAACAGAATGCCGAACATGTCAAAAACTTCGCGCTCGAACCAATTGGCCGATGGGTGAACTTCGGTAATCGAAGGCACCATGTCTTCCTCTCGGATCGAAACCCGAAGCCGAACGCGTTGGTTCCGGTACATCGACAAAAAATGGTAAACAACGTCAAACCGCTTGGCGCGTTCAGGATAATCCACCCCGGTGATGTCCACCAGAGTTGAAAACTGGCAGTTACGGTCGGATTTCAAATGCTCGACAAACTCGACCAGATTTGACGGGGCGACATCGATGTTCAGCTCCCCATGGGTAACATCCCAGGACAGAACACAATCGGGACGCTTGAGTTCTATATGCGTGCCAAGTTCGTTGAGTGCTTCGCTCATCAACTTTCTCCTCAGCGCACTATGGTGCCGGTACGGCGAATTTTGCGTTGCAGCTGCATCAAACCGTACAGCAACGCCTCGGCAGTCGGGGGACATCCGGGAACATAGATATCTACCGGAACGATGCGATCGCAACCACGAACGACCGAGTAGGAGTAGTGATAATATCCACCGCCATTCGCGCAAGATCCCATCGAGATCACGTAGCGCGGCTCGGGCATCTGATCATATACCTTGCGCAGAGCCGGAGCCATTTTGTTAGTCAGCGTTCCTGCAACGATCATAACATCGGACTGCCGCGGCGAGGCGCGGGGCGCAATACCAAACCTTTCAGCATCGTAACGCGGCATCGAAGTATGCATCATCTCGACCGCGCAACATGCCAGCCCGAAAGTCATCCAGTGCAGCGAACCGGTGCGTGCCCAATTTATAATGTCTTCGGTAGACGTCAGCAGAAATCCCTTATCCTGCAACTCGGCGTTCAGGGTCTGGGTCGCAACTTCTTTGTCAACACCAGCGGTATTGGCACCCGTCATCACTCCCATTCCAGCGCCCCTTTCTTCCATTCATAGGCAAAGCCAATGGTCAGAACGGCCAAAAACACCATCATGGACCAGAAGCCAACATCGCTGATGTCCTTGAACCCTACGGCCCAGGGGAAAAGAAATGCGATTTCAAGGTCAAAGATGATGAACAGAATCGAAACCAGATAGAATCGGACGTCGAACTTCATCCGGGCATCGTCGAACGCATTGAAACCACA
The DNA here is from genome assembly GCF_059612885.1 of Ruegeria sp. YKSD179. NCBI lineage: Bacteria > Pseudomonadati > Pseudomonadota > Alphaproteobacteria > Rhodobacterales > Roseobacteraceae > Ruegeria > Ruegeria sp. YKSD179. Next base: position 37,563 of record NZ_JBXWRL010000051.1, read on the forward strand.
TTCATATGCGCTGACCTTTTCAGGGTCGGGATTGCGTACGGCAAGCACTACGGCAGCAAGAATCAGTACGATTCCCAAGCCTATAGCAACGGCCAGAAACACCATAATCGGGAGGTATTCCCGCAACAGGTCTTCCACGAATAGCTCCTTTCCCGCGCAGGCCTCGAATGGGTGCGCCGTCAATTGGCAGTTTGACTGGACATTCTCTATCCGTGTGGGGTGATAGGGTCAACCGAACACAAACGCACAGGGGACGAATTCTCGAACCCAAACAACCCCGTATCTAACACGGTTCGCAGGCACAGTTAAAAAGTTGCAAGAACTAGCTAAGCCTAGCAATTCCAATTAGGTTTCCGTTTGTCGAAAAACGCGGCAATCCCTTCGCCGGCTTCGTCAGTTTCCCACCTTTCAACCAGCGCGTTGATGGTTTGATCGATCACTTTATCGTCGATTCTGGGTCCCAGCGTTCGGATCAACGATTTGGCCGATGCTACTGCACCCGGCGCACAGGCAAGATACGGCTCCACTTCGGCCTCGACCGCGTCTGCCAAGTGGTCAAATGGCACAGCCTTGGATAGCAGACCGAGGTCAACAGCCTCAGCGGCGTCAAACAATCGCGCCGACATAAAGACACGTCTTGCACGCGCTTCGCCCATGCGCGCTATCACATAGGGGCCGATGGTCGCAGGTATAAGCCCCAGCCGGGTTTCGGTCAGGGCCATTTTCAAATTGTCTGCACCAAGAGCAACGTCGCAGACCGCCGCCAAGCCTACGCCTCCGCCAAACGCATTTCCCTGCAGGGCGCCAATCAGAGGTTTGGGCAGTTCGTTGAGGCTCTGTAACATCTCGGCCAGTTTGCGTGCTTCGGCAAAGCGGGTTTTTGCATCTGCCGCCATTTGCTTCTGCATCCATCCTAGATCACCGCCGGCACAGAAACTCTTGCCCGTACTTGCAAGAACAACCACACGGACCGCGGGATCTTGCGCCAATTGGATCGCGGCATCAGTCAATTCCGCAATCATTTGCGCCGACATCGCATTATGTTTTTCAGGGCGGTTCAATGACAGCGACGCAACGCCCCGGTCGTCGGTCGCTAATGAAATTGTTTGGTACATTCCAACCCTTTCATCATTGGCGCATGGCACGGGCCATTTGCGCTGCTTCTTCCAGAACTGCTTCGTCCAGCCCTGTTTGATACCCTAACCTGTGCAGATGCGCGGCCACCTCCTCGGTCGCGACATTACCTGCCGCCCCGGGCGCATAGGGGCAACCGCCTAAACCACCGACTGCAGCATCGAAGACCCGTACGCCCAAAGTCAGTGCAGCATCGATGTTGTCGATAGCCCTGCCATTGGTGTTATGAAAATGACCGGCTAGCCGCGTGACTGGGACACGATCCCGCACGGCCAGCAGCATTTGTGCCACCGAATCCGGAGTACACTGTCCGATCGTATCTCCTAATGAGATCTCGTAACAGCCCAGGGAAAACAAACGGTCCGCGACCTCTGCGACTTTATCTGGCGGCGTTTTTCCGTCATAAGGGCAATCCGTAACGCAGGACACATAGCCTCTCACAGGCAAGTCTATGTGTCTCGCGGCTTCGACAATAGGAATGAACCTTTCAATCGATTCCGCGATAGTGGCATTGATGTTCGCTTTGGAAAATCCTTCGGACGCTGAGGCAAACACTGCGATCTCGTCGGCATTAGCCGCCAATGCATCCTCGTACCCGCGCATGTTTGGTGTCAGAGCTGCATAGCGCACTCCTTCCTTGCGAGTAATCCCTGCCAAAACCTCTGCGCTTCCTGCCATTTGCGGCACCCATTTTGGCGAAACAAAACTAGCGACTTCAATTCGGTGAAATCCTGCCTGACTAAGGCAATCGACCAATGCCACTTTCTCGGATACCGGAATTTGGCGCTTTTCATTCTGAAGTCCATCGCGCGGCCCAACTTCAAAAATCTCGACCGGTTCAGCCATTGCTAAGCCTTTCTTTCATTAAATCTGATCAGAATTCTCGGCAGCAGAACTACGGCCAAACTTTTCGAAACAGATCATTCCTCTTGTAAACGGACAAGCGCCGCCCCCGCTTCTACCTGTGCACCGGCGGAAGACAAAACTTCGGCAACAACGCCGTCTCGCGCGGCGAGCAAAGCATGCTCCATTTTCATAGCCTCTAGAATAACCAGCCTATCGCCTTTGCTAACTGTTTGACCCATTTCCACAAAAACGGCTTTTACGAGACCGGGCATCGGCGCTTCGATCAAGTTGGTATCACCGGCGGCGGCAGTGTCCCGATCAAGCGGGTCAACGACATCGAAACTGTGGCCGTAGTCACAAAAGACAGTGATCTTTGATCCGGAAACAGCCACATTCGGCATCGGAGTGTCCTCCAGACGCCAACGGCCATCAACGCGTTCAGCTGCAACCGTTTCGTCGTTTACGCTCCAGACTTGAATATCCGGTCCTTTGACTTGAACATCGAACACAATCTGTTGTCCGTCTTGTTCCAATTGAACCGAACGGCGCAAAGGCGACCACAGTGTAAACCCGACATCGTCACCTGGTTCGAACAGTTGAAGCGCCGCCATAGCTGCGGCTACTCCAATTTTTGCCGATCCCTGACTTTGACTGGTCAGGTACTCGATATCACGCCCTATTAACCCGGTGTCCACGTCACCTTTAATAAATTCTTGATGTCGCGCCAGTGCGCCGAGAAAGGCAAGATTGGTTACTGTCCCCGCAACTTCTGTTTCCTGCAAAACGCGGTCCAGCACTTTCAAAGCCACCCCGCGTGTCGGACCATGAACTATCACTTTTGCGATCATCGGATCATACCAAGGGCTGATTGCGTCCCCGGCACGAACGCCGCTGTCAGCTCTGCAATCTGCGGGAAACTTTAGATGCGTCAGC
>NZ_JBXWRL010000052.1:0-37209 GCF_059612885.1 Ruegeria sp. YKSD179
AGCAAACGCAATCCATTGGCTGCTCAATCAAATGGAAATAGTACGAGTGATCGGGACCGCCGCTCCGAACCGACGTTCGCTGCACTCTGCTTGAACGACTGCCTTGCGGACAAAGCCGCCGTTTAAGTCATTTATTGAATTAGATAGTTTTAGCCTAATTGAGGCAAAACACTCGAATTGGCAACATGACTGACTAAAGGTTAGTTGCTTACTTTCAAACATGCCAAGGCTTCATCAAATGCGTCTACAATCGCGCTGCATTTCATTGAGACGACCTGAGTGTATTGGCCGCTGAAATAGGTTTGGATAGTTTACTGCAGTATCGACGTTGCAGATGTAAACCAAACTGTTTTTAGTAATTTAATGATCTAGCGCGATTGGCGCCGCAAATGGAGATTGAGATGTTCACCAAAGACGACCAAGCGCTGATTGATGTTTGGGAAGCCCATACCGCAAGCGAATTCGCCCACAAGGACGCCGACAAAGCAATCGCAACCATGACTGACAATCCTGTTCTAATACATGTTCCAGTGAACACGGGAGCAACTGGCCGCGAAGCTTTGAGGAAATTCTATGCCGAAGTATTCATACCGCAGCTTCCGGGAGATGCGGAACTAGAGGTCATCACGAGAACGGTCGGACAAAACCGTATTGTGGATGAATTCATCCTCCATCTGACACATTCATTGCGCATGGATTGGTTTGTCCCCGGTGTCGAAGCCACAGGCCTGCGTCTTGCCGTGCCGCACGTAGGCATCATTCATTTTGAGGACGGCTTAATCGCGTCCGAACACATTTACTGGGACCAAGCCACCGTTCTTCGTCAACTTGGCCTGATTGGTGAGGACCTCCCGATCCTGGGGGCGCAGCAAAAAGACCGGTTGATTGACTCAACGGCGCCCGCAAATCAATTGATTGATCGCCTGGCGACATCTTCTTGACCGACCGGCGCTCGTTGGGAAGCGCAAAGCTATTCCACACTACCTCAGCACCGAACAAGTCAGCGTCCTCGAACGGCTAGGAGTTTCTTACAACACCGCCGCTGTCGGTTTTCTTTCGCCCGATACATCGGTCACAAACTGCAAATACCGAAAGAGCAACATCCGAAGCGCTTATGGCGCCCGCTTTGGGCTTGGTGCGGTCATTCGGCAGAATTCCGTGAACGTCTGCTTTGCGGACGAAGCTGCCATAAGAGTGGCTTGTTCAGATGCCCGGAGAGATGTGCGTTCCCGCCATTCAGGGCCTTGCGCGGCCGCCGCAAACTGACGGCCGATTTGATTGCGCCACGAGGTGAGTAGAGAACTTCATTCAATCGTCCGCCTGGATTGTCTGGCGATCTATTGACGCCAAGTATTCTGCAAGAGCGGAAATAGCCAAACCCATGTCATGTGATGAAGCGAATTCCTCCGGTTTATGGCTGACCCCGTCGCGGCAACGCACGAACAGCATGGCGATTGGGCACAGGTCTGCCATCGCAGATGCATCGTGTGTCGCGCCCGATGGCAAGGCCAGACCCTCCGCTCCCATACTTGTTGCTGACCGGGTGAGACGCGTGGACAAATCAACGTCACACGGCTGTGCCACCTGCGAGTAGGTTTTTTGCACCTTGATTGTGAGGTTTCGCCGCAACGCCAACTCCCGGACATAGCTATGTAGCGATCTTCCAGCATCGCAGCGTGTCTGGTCATCAGGGGAACGGAATTCGGCAGTCATCCTGACGCGGCGAGGTACCGCGTTGACGACGTTCGGCTCGACGTCAAGAGCACCAACAGTCGCGCGAAGGTCTGGGGTGGTTCGCCCCAGCCGGTCAACCTCGGTGACAATGGCTGCCGCACCCACAAGCGCGTCGCGCCGCCCGGACATGGGCAGCGTGCCGGCGTGGCCAGTTTCGCCGATCACTTCGATCTGATGCCGCTCAATGCCGCAAATTGCGGTGACGAAACCAAGAGCCTCGCCTTCCTGTTCAAGCACCGGGCCCTGTTCAATGTGCGTTTCGACAAACCCGATCACGTCATTCAAGTTGCGTGCCAGGGTGCCGATCCGGTCAGGATCGAGACCGAATGCCACCATTGCTTCACGGAGCGTGATGCCTTGAGAATCCACCATGAACAACACTGAGGGATCGAATGTCCCCGCCAGCGCGCGGGAACCGATCAGGGCCGTCGGAAACCGTACGCCTTCTTCGTCGGCAAAGGCCAACACCTCAACAGAAAATGGCAACTCAATGCCGTTTGACCGGAGCTTTTCCAATGCCATGAGCGGCAGAACGACTCCCATGATCCCGTCATATGCGCCGCCTTCTCGCACCGTGTCCTGATGCGACCCCATCAGCAGCGTCTTCGATCCCAGCGGCCCCTCAATTCGGCCAATGAGGGTTCCGGCATGATCAAGCGTGACTGTCAGGCCCAGCGTTTCCATTTGCGTCTGAAGCAGGTCAATCGCCGCCCGGTGTTCCGGCGTGAAGGGCAGCCGTGTCACACCCGGACCCGGCTCAGAGCAGGTCGACAAGTCGTTCAGCAGTCTTTCGGCACGCGCACCCCAGTCAGTCAAGGACGCGCTCCTTGTCGGATGCTACGGGAACTTGTTGCGCCCATTCGGCGTAATCTCCGGAGGTGGTCTTCAGGTAGAGATGTTCCAGCGCGCCAATCGGGTCATCGGCGTGGTAGTCGATCCTCAGCGTCAACGGCGGACGATCAGGGTGGAGGATCAGCAAGGCCGCTGAAAGGAGGCCACGAAAGTCGCTGCCCGCATCATGCGCTGCTTTCAGTGCCTCCAAGAGGCGCATCTCGAAGCCCTGGACCTGTTTGGCGGCGGCTTCCGCCATGGCACTCAACACGGCTTCACTCCCCAACATGTTTCCCGAGGCTACGCCGCTGGGGAACATCAAGCTGCCTTTGACATCCTCGTTCTTATCGCCCGTAAACGCCGCCGCGTTTCCAGAAAGATCAACTGCAGCAAGTTGCCGATGTGCCCGGCCACGGTCCGCCGAAGTAATCGTTTTGACAGCTTCGGCCGCGGTAAGTCCGGACTGCATCGCGGCGAGTATGTCCTCGCCCCAGAGTGTCGAAGGAGCAGCGCCCTGGCTTGCAGACATGCCCGCTTTCAGGTTGCCTCGCAGTACCCAGCCGCCAACACAAAGCGACCCGGTAGCCGCTGCGCCGCCAATCGCACCGGTCTCGTTATCGCGGGCAAGCACAGAAAATGTCATTGCGCGCTCAAAAATGAGGCTCGAACGTTTGTCATGAAGTACAATTTATCATGAAAAATTGACCAAGGCAATTTATCATGATAAATTTTGGCTAGAAAATCCAACAGGGAGAACGAAAAATGACGCTACTTTCCTGGATCCGAAGGGGCCTGGTCGCGGCGGCTGGGGCCGCCCTTTTAGTTGGCGGTCTAGGTGGATCGGCCGGCGCGCAAACTCCGCCTGGAGTTTTGATCGTCGGGCAGATTGCCGAACCGAAATCGCTCGACCCGGCCGCAGTGACCGCGGTGAACGATTTCCGCATACTCGTGAATATTTACGAGGGCTTGACCCGCTACAAGTCAGGCACGCTGGAGGTCGAGCCGGCGCTCGCCACCGATTGGGCGATTAGCGAGGACGGCACCGAATATACCTTTACCCTGCGCGACGGTGTGACGTTCCACGACGGCACGCCTTTCAACGCCGCGGCCGTGAAGTTCAACTTCGACCGGATGCTGGACGAGAATCACCCTTACCACGACACCGGACCTTTCCCGCTGTCCTTCTTCTTCGGCGCAGTGGAATCGACCGAGGTCGTTGACGACATGACGGTGAAGTTCACACTGAACGCGCCTTATGCGCCGTTCCTGTCGAACCTCGCATATCCCACCGGCCTGATGGTGTCGCCCGCCGCCGTCGAGGCGAATGGCAAAGAGTTCGGCCGCAACCCCGTCGGCACCGGACCGTTCAAGTTCGCCGAGTGGCGTTCGAACGAAGCTGTGGTTGTCGAGCGTCATGACGACTATTGGGGCGAGGCTGCCGGTACAGACGCCGTCGTTTTCCGCCCAATTACCGACGCCAACACTCGCGTGGCCGAAATGCTGGCCGGTGGTATCGACCTGATGGTCGAAGTGCCGCCCACGTCGCTCGGCCAGTTCGCGGGCGACGGCTTCAGCGTGGCGGAACAAGCCGGGCCGCATGTCTGGTTCCTGATCCTGAACGCGAAGGAAGGCCCTTTTGCTGACAAGCGCGTTCGCCAGGCCGCAAATTACGCGATCAACAAGGAAGCGATCGTGAACGACGTGCTTGAGGGCACTGCAACTGTGGCCGCCGGTCCGACTCCGCCCGCATTTGCTTGGGCCTATAACGAAGCGCTCAATCCTTATCCGTATGATCCGGAGAAGGCCAAAGCACTGATCGCTGAAGCCGGTGCCGATGGGGCAACGCTGACCTTTTATGTCACCGAGGGTGGTTCGGGCATGCTCGACCCGGTCCCGATGGGTACCGCCATTCAGGCTGACCTCGAGGCCGTGGGATTTGACGTCAAGATCGAAACCTACGAGTGGAACACCTTCCTGGGCGAAGTGAATCCCGGATTGGAGGGCAAGGCAGACATGGCCGAGATGGCCTGGATGACCAACGACCCCGATACGCTGCCGTATCTGGCATTGCGCTCTGAGGCGTGGCCCGACAAGGGCGGTTTCAACTCGGGCTACTACGCCAATCCGAAAGTGGACGAGCTTTTGGAAGCGGCCCGCACGGCGACCGATCAGGATGAGCGCGCACGGCTTTACCGTGAAATGCAGGAGATCGTGCAGGAGGACGCACCCTGGGTCTTTGTCGCCAACTGGAAGCAGAACGCGGTGACCAATGACCGGGTCGAGAACTTTGGTCTTGAGCCATCGTTCCTGTTGCACCTGCAAGGCGTTGTGAAGAACTGAACCCGACACATCCGGGGCCGCTCTGGCGGCCCCGGGCCGAACCTCGCCGAGGGAAACGATGGGCGGCTATATCCTCAAACGACTGATCTCGGCGGTCCCGGTTCTTCTGGGCATTACGATCATTGTCTTCCTTATCATGTCGCTTATCCCGGGCGATCCGGCCACAGCGATCCTCGGTTCCTATGCCACGCCCGAAAACGTTGAAAAGCTGAACCGCGACCTCGGCCTGGATAAGCCCATGGTCCAGCGGTATTTCATCTGGCTCGGCAACATGTTGACCGGCGATTTCGGGCGGTCTTTCTCGCTCAACCGTCCGGTGATCGACGAGGTGCTCGAGCGCTTCAACGCCACCTTGATCCTTGCCGGCACGGCATTTCTACTGTGTTCTGTACTCGGCATCCTGGCGGGCGTTATCTCGGCAGCGCGCCAGTATGGGCTAGCTGACAAGGCAATCACATTCATCGTGCTCATTGGCATCTCGGTGCCGTCCTTTTTCCTCGGCATGATGATGATTTTGTTGTTCGCGGTGAACCTCCGCTGGCTGCCAGTTTCAGGCATGTATGCGATCTATGGCGGTGGAGATCTGCCCGATCTTCTCAAACATCTGACAATGCCCGCATTGGCGCTTGCAGCAGTAGCCACTGGCGTCATTGCCCGGCTCGCGCGCTCGGCGATGCTGGAAGTGCTGCGCCAGGACTTCATCCGCACCGCAAGAGCCAAAGGTGTGCCCGAGCGGCAGGTGATCATGCGGCACGCGCTGCGTGCCGCCATGGTGTCGATCATCCCGGTCCTCGGCATCCAGGCGGGCTTCGTTTTGTCGGGCGCGGTCTATATCGAGATCGTCTTCCAATGGCCGGGCGTCGGTCGAATGCTGGTCGACGCGATTCTGAAGCGGGACCTTCTGCTGGTGCAGGGCGGGGTCGTCTTCGTGGCCGCTTGCTACGTTATGTTCAACATCGCCGTGGACGTTGCGCAAAGCTTGCTTGATCCGAGGATCAAGACGTGAACCTCTTCCTAAAGCTCCTGTTCCGCAACCGCCTTGCGGCGCTGGGGGCGATTGTGCTGGGTGCGATCCTGCTTCTGGTGCTCATCACACCGCTCCTCCCCTTGCAAGACCCCGACGCAACCGCTACGGCGGACCGGTTCAAGCGCCCCTTCACCGAAGGCCACTTGCTGGGCACCGACCACCTCGGCCGCGACCTTCTGAGCCGCCTACTGCACGGCACACGCCTATCGCTCGCCATTGGTGTTGCTGCTGCCTTGATCGCCGCCACCATTGGCTCGGCCATCGGGATATTCGCGGGGTATTTCGGTGGGCGCACCGACAATATCATCATGCGCGGCGTCGATATGCTGATGGCTTTTCCTTATATCCTGCTGGCGCTGGCCATCGTAGCCGCCCTTGGTCCAGGGCTGATGAACGCGCTCATAGCGGTTGCCGCCGTCAACGTCCCCTTCTTCGCCCGGAATATTCGCGGCATCACCGTCGGCCTCGCAGGTCGGGAGTTTATCGATGCCGCGCGGCTCGCGGGCATGGGACACACGCGGATCATCCTGACAGAGCTTTTGCCCAATGTCCTGCCGGTCATCGTGATCGCCATGTCGACGACCGTGGGCTGGATGATCCTTGAGACCGCAGGCCTCAGCTACCTTGGCCTCGGATCGCAGCCGCCACAAGCCGACCTTGGCTCGATGCTGGGTGAGGCGCGCTCCGCGATGATCTCAAACCCGCATACGTCGGTTGTTCCCGGGGTGATGATCTTCCTTATCGTCATGTCCATTAACTTGTTGGGCGACGGGGTGCGCGACGCACTTGACCCACGATTACGTTCGGGCGCCCTATCGCGCCCCAAGGCGACGACCCTTGTGGATCGACGGGGTGACATCCCAGAGAAAACCGACGACCTCTTGGCCATCCAGGATCTCGAAACCCAGTTCCATGTTGGTGACCGCATCTACCGGGCAGTGGGTGGCGTATCGCTGGCCGTGAAGCCAGGTGAATGCCTAGGCGTGATCGGCGAAAGCGGCTCGGGCAAATCCGTGACGGCGCTTTCGATCATGGGCCTCGTCGCCTCGCCCCCTGGTGTGATCACCGGGGGCGCGGTGCGGTTCCGGGGTGAAGACCTGATTGGCGCACCATACGAGACGCTCCGCCAAAAGCGCGGTGACCGGGTGGCCTATATATTCCAGGATCCGCTTTCCACCCTGCACCCGCTCTATCGCATCGGCAATCAATTGGCCGAGGCGATCCAGTCGCACCACCAGATCAGCACTGCCGAAGCCCGCGCGCGCGCCGTCCAGCTCTTGAAAGACGTGCGCATTCCCAATGCTGAAGCCCGCGTCGACAACTATCCGCATGAAATGTCCGGCGGCATGCGCCAGCGGGTTGGTATCGCGATGGCATTGGCCAATGAGCCAGATGTGATCATCGCCGACGAGCCAACGACCGCGCTGGATGTGACCGTACAAGCGCAGATCCTGTCGCTTCTGGACGATCTCCGCCGTGACCGAGGATTGGCGATCATCTTCATCACCCATGACTTTGGCGTCGTCGCACAGCTTTGTGATCGGGTGGCGGTTATGTACGCGGGTCGGATCGTCGAGGAAGGCCCAACCACGGCGGTGCTGGATGCTCCGGCGCATCCCTACACCAAGCGGCTGATCGCCTGTGTCCCCGAATTGGGCGGCGGACAGCGCGAATTGGCCGCCATCCCCGGCCTGCCGCCGGTTGTCGACAACCTGCCGAAAGGATGTGCTTTTGCGCCCCGCTGCGACAAGGCGCAGGAGAACTGCCGTGCGAGCGACGTTGCTCTCGAAGGACAAGCGCCCCGCGCCGTGCGTTGCCTCTATCCCGAGGAGGCCGTTTAATGCCCGCTCTGAAGGTCGACAACCTCGCCAAGACGTTCCCGTTGAGGAAACCGCTCTTCAGCCAGGCCCCTCCCGGCGTGCGGGCCGTGCGGCCTATGAGTTTTGAAGTGGCGCAAGGCGAGACGCTCGGTGTCGTAGGTGAATCCGGCTGCGGCAAGTCTACGCTCGCTCGGATGCTGGTGGGGCTGCTGGAGCCTTCGGAAGGTGCGATCCAAATCGAAGGTCGTGCTCTCGACAACGCAAACCCGGCGGAGTTTGGCAAGCTGATCCAATACGTCTTCCAGGACCCGCAAAGCTCGCTCAACCCGCGCAAGACCATTCGCCAGGTGATGGAAGCACCGCTCAAGCGGCTCCATGGGATGGCAACGCCTGAGCGCGACAGGCGCATCAGCGAGATTTTCACCAGCGTAAACCTGCGCGAAGAGTTCCTCGACCGCTATCCACACGAGTTTTCAGGCGGACAGGCCCAGCGGATCGGCATTGCCCGCGCGCTTGCGGCGAACCCTCGGATCATCATTCTGGACGAGCCTGTTTCGGCGCTGGACGTATCGGTTCAGGCGCAGGTGCTGAACCTTCTGGCCGATCTAAAGACAGAATTCGGACTGACCTATGTGTTCATCACACACGATCTGGCCGTAGTCGAGGCGGTGAGCGACCGGATCATCGTGCTTTACTTCGGATCGGTGGTTGAGATTGGCAGCGCAAAGCGGATCTTTGCGAACCCTCGGCACCCCTACACGGAACTTCTGGCCGACAGTGCGCCAGTTGTGGGCAAACCCCTGACGGCACCCGAGCAGAAAGGAACGGAACTGCCCGATCCCCTGAATCCGCCGCCGGGCTGCGCCTTTGCCGGTCGCTGTCCTCGAGCATCCGACATGTGCCGCACCACCGTGCCAGACCTCACATCAATGGGAGACGACCAACTTGCCGCCTGTCACCACCCGCTCGAAGACTGAACCTAAACTCAGCCGCCCCGTGCAGGTCGCCGAGGCGATCAAGAATTGGGTTGTTGAACAGGGGCTGCAAGCCGGGGACCGGCTGCCGGGTGAGGCAGAACTGATCGAACGCTTCGGCATGGCCAAGGGCACCATCCGCGAGGCGATGCGTGTGCTGGAAGCACAAGGTCTGATTAAAACCCGCACCGGTCCCGGCGGCGGCAGCTTCGTGCACGAAGTCAGCCGTCAGCGTGCAAAAGCGCTCTTGGCGAACTATTTCTACTTCAAGGATCTGACCATCGGCTACATCTACCAACTGCGTCTGACATTGGAACCGGAATTGGCGGCGGCGCTGGCGGGCCATTTGTCCGAGGATGTCTTGGAACAGCTCGAAGCAAACATTGCCGAGTACTCGGAACCCGCCAAAACACTGAGCGAAGAACGCGAACAGCATGTCGCTTCACTACGCTTCCACGCGATTCTTGCTGAACAGGCGAAGAACCCACTGTTGGGCTTTGTGATCGATTTCATGGTGAACCTGCTGGCAGACCTGACTGTATACCGCCGCCTTTATTCGCCTCCGAATATTGAGCTTTGGAAACAGGGCCGCGATCACCAACGGCGGCTCGTAATTGCCCTGCGCGATGGGGATGCGGACACTGCGCGGTCGATCATGGCTGATCACATGGAAACTGCCTGGAAATTGATGCGTCAACAGGAGGTTGAAATGGAAAGCCGTTTTATTTCCGAATAGGTGCCAATACCTTGCATTACGCCCGTAGGCGTTGATCTCTTCGCTAGTGAACCAGATCAATCCGGCACGTCCGTTTCCAAACTGATTGCGGCCACTCAAAGACAATGCAGCATCCGTTGCTTTGGGCTCAATGCTGTCGTTCGCTGCACTCGGCGTGAACGACTGCTACGCGGACATTTTTCCCGTTGACTAAATTCGCACAAATGCCTGGTTCCTGCTCGAAATGCGAATTGCGTAACTTCAACTATTGAATCTTTTGAGATGCAGATCTCACCAGGCGCCGCAGCCATTGATGTGCCGGGTCTTTTGTGAAGCGTTCGTGCCAAATTTGTGAGACGGCGAAGGGAGGAGTCCGGAGCTCGCTGGGCAATGGCATCATGTGGAGTTCATCAGTTATCACCTGACGGGCGAGTTGCTCCGGCACGGTGATGACCAAATCTGTGGGCGCGATCACCGCACTGATGGTCATAAACTGGGTAATTCTGAGAGCAATTTTTCGCTTAAAGCCGTGTTCCTGCAAGACGTCGTCAATCCGGCCACCTCCTCTTCCCGTGATGCTTAGCAGGGCATGCGCTGAGGCCGCATAACCTTTAAGGCTCATCCCGTCTTCGATCAGGGGGTGCCCTTTGCTCACCAGACAAACTTGGCGGTCTTCAAACAATGACTGTGAAGCCACGTTGTACAGGACAGGGCCGTCGTCAACGACACCGAATCCCAGCGAGATCCGGCCTTCACACATATCCGAGATGCCTGTCGCCGAGAGGTTCTCCATGTCGATCTTAACTTGTGGCGCCAGTTTGAAAACTTGACCGAGAACCGTCGGCATGATCATTTGCGCGACATAGTCAGGAGCCATAATACGAAACTGGTCTTGCGCCTTGGACGGATCAAACACTTGCGGTTTGAAGACATGGGATACTTGCGCCAGCGCATCCCGAACCTGTCTTTCGCTGCAGCGCGGCGCAAGAGAATGCAAACAGATTTCAATGACGTGCTGTAAAGTCACGCATCACCCAGAAATGGACATCATTTTCGGACAAGAGGTACGATTACGATTGCCCGTTCATGATGGAAGAAAGAAACGCAGAGAAGAGTTCGCCTTGTGAGTTTATACGAAGCTTTGAATAAATGTTTCTTCGATGAATGCGTACTGTACCCGACGAAATGCCCAATAGCTTGCCGACCGCGTCGGCGGAGTGCCCCCTGAGCGTATGCTCAACGACTTCGCGCTCGCGCGGGGTAAGGATACCTTCGCCAATGCTCTGAAATGCGAGTTCAATTTTTTCCTCCAAAGCGGGTGTCAGTTGTGATGTCTCATTTGCCGTGTGCGCCCAATTTCTTTTGCATGAAGCGTCTACAACCGGCCACGCCGACTGGAGTAATTTAAGCTCGCTCTTGCTGAACCGTTTGGATTTCCGCATCAGCGACACCACAATAGACAGCTGTTCGTGGATCGTGACCAAGTATCCAATTTCTTCAGCTAATCCTGTCTGCGCATAGTAGCTGCGGAAATACTCTCCCTGATAAAAACGATCCGGCGCGATATCGCTCAACCGCCATAAACCGGGCTTCACCTTGCCCGTACTCGCCAGAAAAAAGGGATCAAGCAAATAGGGCCCTTCAACGTACTGATCCACATGAAGATCCCTGCGTTCGGGTGAAAAATCGTCATACAGCGCGAGCGGTTTGGCAGTGCCGACGTATCCAAAAATCACTGTGTAGTCAAAACTTACAACGCTCTTCAGTCCGTCCGAAAGACTTCGAGCAAAGTTAGGTTTTTCCAAATCGCCTATGATTTGAGCGACATGCGTATTCCAATCAAGTGCCATGATTGCTCTTTCGTTTTTCTGGCTTTCTTTGCTGAACTACTACAAAAAGCATATTTACATTTTGGCCAAATTTCTAATGTATTTGTCAATATCTGACATATGATCTGAAATGCTGATATCGAATATGGACATAGGTAACGAAGCATATACTGAGCCAGCGACTTTGGCACCGGCTCCAATTGCTGAGTTGAACGAAGTTTCCAAGTCATTCGGGACTGTGCAAGCAGTCAGCGACATGAATCTGAGCATTGCTCAGGGCGAGTTTCTTTCCTTTCTTGGTCCGTCAGGTTGCGGAAAAACGACTGCATTGCGTATGCTTGCCGGGTTTGAGACACCAACGACTGGAAATGTGTTGATCGACGGAAGCGACGTGTCCTCGCTTGAGCCGTATAAGCGCCCAGTTAACATGGTGTTTCAAAGCTACGCCCTGTTTCCGCACCTCACCGTCGGCCGTAATATTGGTTACGGGCTGAAGCAACGCCGGCCAAAGATCGATCAGAAAAAGATAAACGAAAAGGTGGCGCATGCACTTGCGACGGTTCGGTTGTCCGGGTTTGAAGATCGGCGCATTTGGGAGATGTCAGGCGGACAACAGCAACGGGTGGCTCTTGCGCGTGCAATCGTAAATGAGCCGAAACTGCTGTTGCTTGACGAGCCTTTGGCCGCGCTTGACCGCAAGCTGCGCAAGGAAATGCAAATTGAGCTGCAAGACTTGCAGCGAGATCTTGGTATAACGTTTGTTTTGGTTACTCACGATCAGGAAGAGGCGCTGTCTCTCAGTGACCGTATCTGCGTCATGCGCGCCGGACGGATTGTTCAGACGGGCACACCTCAGGAACTCTACGATCAGCCGAACTCACGCTACGTTGCTGATTTTGTTGGCAC
The DNA here is from genome assembly GCF_059612885.1 of Ruegeria sp. YKSD179. Lineage (NCBI taxonomy): Bacteria > Pseudomonadati > Pseudomonadota > Alphaproteobacteria > Rhodobacterales > Roseobacteraceae > Ruegeria > Ruegeria sp. YKSD179. The sequence goes on from NZ_JBXWRL010000052.1 coordinate 12,177, forward strand.
TTCAAACTTCTTTGGCGGTGTGGTCGACCAGATTAGTGGGTCAACCGGTGCAATAACGCTGCAGGGTGGCCGCACTTACAAATCGCCCTTAAGCGGGACAATCTCCGTTGGGAACGACGCCTGTTTAAGCGTTCGGCCTGAGCAGATCAGACTACACTTCTCGCAGACGCAGGAGCGTCTGCAAGGTACAGTGCTGAACCGAATTTTCCTTGGTGAGCACACCGAGTACCTGATCCGTGAAGAGAGGCTCGGTAACATAACCGTCTTAGCGCCGCGTCAGTCAGACGAAGGCCTGAGCAACCTTGGTACAGGCGACACCGTTTACATGGATTGGAGCCCAGAGTCGGCGCTCATCCTGCCAAAAGACTAAATCCAAAATAAACTCAACAGAGGAGACCCAAGATGACGAATCACATTTCAAAGAAGAAATTCATGGAAGAGCTGTGCAGGTACCAGAAAGGGTCTGTGACGCGCCGCCATTTCCTCGGAGTAACCGGACTGGGTGCCGCGACGGCCGTATTGGGCTCTACGATGCCCGGGTTGCGAGCGACAACCGCAATGGCCTCTGACATCGGCGATCGAGTGGTTCTGGCGACGTGGCCTAACTACCACGATGAAGCCAACTTTGAGATGTTCACAGATAAAACCGGCGCATTCATGCAGGTCAATGTGTTCGGCTCGAACGAGGAAATGTTGGCCAAGCTTCAGGCCGGCGGCAGCGGCTGGGACGTGTATGTTCCAACCAACTATACAATTACCACCTATGTCGAAGAAGATCTGATCGAGCCATTGGACCTCTCGAAGCTGCCGAACTACGACCCTGCAGCTTTTGACCCACGTTTCTCAGATGCCGGTATCGTGGACGGTGTCGTTTACGCCGTGCCCAAGAACTGGGGCACAACCGGTATGGCGATCAACACGTCGCACAATGGCGGCAAGCCATTTACCTCATGGAAAGAGTTCTTCGATCGTACAATGGATGACTTCTCGGGCCGTACAATGGTCCATGACTATCAATTGACAACGATCGGCGCTGCACTGAACTACCACGGCTACTCGTTCAACTCGGTCGACGAGGCTGAACTCGCTGACGCGGAAAAACTGCTGATCGACGTCAAACCGCATCTTTTTGCAATCACGTCCGACTACCAGCCAGCCATGCGGTCTGGCGACGCCTGGCTCACAATCTGCTGGACAGGCGACGGCAAACAACTCAGCACGGACATTCCCGAAATCGCATATGCCTTGGGTAAAGAAGGCGGTGAATTGTGGAGTGACTACTATGCGATTCCGAAAGGCGCACCGCACATGGAGGCCGCCTATGCACTCATCAACTTCATGCTCGATCCGGAAGTGAACGCACGTGAAGTTCTGGCGCATGGGTATCCAGTTGCGGATAGCCGGACAAATGAACTACTGCCGGAAGAGATCCTAAACGATCCGATCCTCTACCCGGCTGCGGAGCTATTGGATGCACTGGAATTTGGGGCGGCGGCAACGCTAACCGACCCGAACCGCGCGGAACTGCTGGCGCGCTTCAAGTCAGCCTAATCGAAACCCACAGGCAGTTTGGCATGACACAACGCGTACGCAATTGGCTTCTGGTCGCTCCGGCCGGTGCGTGGCTTATTGTGATGCTCGTCTTGCCGCTGTCTGTCGTGTTTGTCTTCAGCTTTGGAGAGCGGGCGCCGTCCGGTGGATACGTGCCCGCTTTCACTTTTGAACAATACGCCAACCTGCCGGCGCGTTTCACTGCCTTCAAGAACACGCTGATCCTCGCGCCTCTGGGTACCATTATGGCGCTCTTGATTGCCTATCCCTTAGCTTATCAGCTTGCGGTGCGGACAAGCGAACGTTGGAAGACGCTGCTCTTGGTGTTGGTGATTGTACCGTTCTGGACCTCGATACTGATCCGGAGTTATGCGTGGATTTTCCTATTGGGCGGCGGCGGCATTCCAGCTCTTTTGGCGAGTTTGGGTATCGAAGACGTCCGGCTGATCTACACACCCTTCGCGGTTCTGATCGGGATTGTTTACGGCTATCTGCCCCTCATGGTCTTTCCAATCTACGTTAGCCTGGAGCGCTTGGATAAACGCCTGCTCGAGGCCTCCGCCGATCTTGGGGCCCATCCCGTAACAACATTCCTTACAGTGACACTTCCGATGTCGATTTCGGGCATCGCAACAGGATGCATGCTCGTCTTCATCCTCCTGATGGGAGAGTTTCTGATCCCCGCGCTCTTGGGGGGTGGAAAGGTCTTTTTTGTCGGCAACGCTCTAGTTGATCTCTTTCTTCAGTCCCGCAACTGGGCTTTCGGCTCGGCGGTTGCCATGATGCTGATCATCATCATGCTGGTGACTGTCACCCTGTACATGCGTCTGATCTCTCGCCTAAACTTTCGGCGCGATGACGCGCAGTTGATGTGAGGGTCTGATGCGATTTTATGCCTTTTGCGTCTACGTGTTTCTTTACACACCCATCGCGATCATTGCGCTTTTCAGCTTCAGTGCAGGACGCAGCGCCAGCCAGTTGGAAGGCTTTTCCTTCAAATGGTATGGGCGAGCGGTAAACAATCCGTTTGTCATGGATGCGCTGGGGAACAGCATTTTCGTGGCCTTCGTTTCAGCAACACTGGCGAGTATTCTAGGAACGCTGATGGCGGTCGGATTACAAGGTATCAGAGGCCCAGTGCGGGCATTCTTTGACTCGCTGATTTACATCGCAGTGATGATCCCCGGCATTGTCATTGGTATTGCAACATTGATTGCACTTGTAACGGTCTTCGATGTTGTAAACCCTTGGGTTGCGTCTTTTTGGGCCGACGCTGCTGCAGCGCCTAAATTGTCCATGGGCATGGGGTCCTTGATAGCAGCCCATACGATGTTCACCCTAGCTTTGGTCGTCATCATAGTACGGGCACGGCTTTCGACTCTCGAAAGCGCGTTGAGCGAGGCATCAGCAGATCTTTACGCCACGCCGTTCGGGACCTTTCGGCAGATTACCTTACCCTTGATCGCGCCGGCCATTCTGGCAGGCTTTCTGCTGAGTTTCACCTTCAGTTTCGATGATTTCATCATCGCGTTCTTTGTCGCCGGGTCTGAGACGACTTTGCCCATCTATATTTTCTCCTCGATCCGACGCGGAATCACACCGGAGGTGAATGCTATAGGCACAATGGTGATGGTCGCGTCCTTGATTTTGTTGGTCATCGCACAACTCATTTTACGCGGTGGCGCCAAACCCAAACGCTGACAGATTTGGAAAGGAATTTGATGTTGCTCGAGAACAGGGTTGCATTCATTACAGGCGCCGGATCGGGCATCGGTGCGGCAGGAGCAAAAGCGCTTGCGCGGCAGGGTGCAAAGGTTGTGGTCACCGACCGCGACGCCGATTCTGCTCGGGATGTAGCGGGTGATATATCCAAGGACGGGTATGCCGCTGACGCCCTTCAGCTTGACGTCACCGACGATGCCGCTCTTTCCAATGCCATCGCCGAAACCGCGGAAAAACATGGACGGCTCGATGTGCTGCACTCTCATGCCGGAATTCAGGTGGAAGGCAGGCTTGAGCAGGTCGCTGTCGCGGATATGGATGCCTCATGGGCCTTGAACGTCCGAGCGCACTTCGTTGCGGCCAAGGCAGCTATTACACCCATGCGCAAGCAGGGTGGCGGCAGTGTGATCATCACGTCTTCGAACTCAGGTGTGCAATATGATCGGGAAATGATCGCATATGCGACGACGAAACATGCGGTTTTGGCCATGACACGTCAGATGGCTGCGGACTACGCGAAGGAAAACATTCGGTTCAATTCGCTCTGCCCGGGATTCATTGACACACCTTTTAACCGCGGATTCGAGGTGCAGATGGGTGGTCGCAAAAAGCTCGAAGAGTACATCAGTGACGTTATTCCAATGGGCCGCTTTGGCACAGTGGAAGAGATCGCGGACGCCATCGTTTTTCTGGCCTCGGACCAGTCGTCTTTCATGACAGGGCACGCGCTGGTCATCGACGGCGGCGAGTGCATCTGAAGAAACAGTAAGGAAGGATACATCATGAACAGCACAGCGTCTGGCCGCCTTTCAGGCAAAACGGCAGTAATAACTGGCGGCGCCGCAGGCATCGGCCGCGCCAGTTCCTTGATGTTTGCCCGCGAAGGCGCGCGTGTCGTCATCATCGACATCAATGAAGAAGCAGCACGCGAAACGGTTGAAATGATTACAGCCGCCGGAGGGTCGGCGCATTTTTTCCAAGCGGATGTTTCCAAGGCGGATCAGGTGGATCGTGCATTTGACGCGATCAAAGCTGAAGTCGGCGCATATGACGTTTTATTCAATCACGCGGGGACGATCATCGTCAAACCTTTGCACGAGTCGACAGAAGAAGACTACGACCGCTTGATGGATATCAACGTGCGATCCGCTTTTCTGGTGTGCCGACGCGCTTTGCCGGAAATGGTGGCGAACGGTGGCGGTAACGTCGTAATCACGGCCTCCATCGCATCGGAACTCGGCTACGCTTTGGAGTCGCTTTATTGCATGACCAAGGGTGCGGTTCTGCAGCTCTCTCGCACAATCGCAGTCGAATACCGGGAACAAGGTATTCGATGCAATGCGGTGTGCCCCGGCTTTGTGAAAACGGCGCATGGTTTGCGCGAGATTGCTGAGCTTGATGCGGCAGGCCAGACTTGGGAGGACGGTGACCTTGCCGCGACACAAGGTCGAATTTGCGAGCCAGAAGAAGTGGCGTCCGCCGCCCTGTTTCTCGCGTCAGACGAGTCCAGTTTTGTGAACGGTATGGCGCTTTATGTCGATAACGGTTGGTACACCAAGGGATGACGCCAACGGTCTTTGGACAATTCCTACTCGATGAAAGCGCCGCTCAATGCTTGAGTTGTTTGATCGCTGCATCGCGGCAAGCAAATGCGAGACAAATGGCTTCTTCGGGCTCGAAGCCGTCGGTCAGCCAGGATCGTGCCAACGACAGCTTACTTTAGCCGAATGTCGGCTCAGGAAGCTAAGCTGCGGCAGTGGCAAGATCATCTCAATTTTCGCAATGACCGCTTTCAGAACCGGGGAGGCGTGCGACCTGCTGCATCGCCGCAAGTCCGCTTCGAGCCCAAAGCGGAAGTGTTCCATCTCTGAACCTCGCAGGCGCAGCAAATTAGTCGCCAGATCCATAAGCCGCACCGCAGAAAGAAAAGCGGTCATTCATTCACAGCGCAGCGAACTTTGCGGCGTCTATGTCTGAGTTGCGGACGAAGCCGCCGTTAGCGAAAGCTAATCCAAACAACCGAAGAGCGGACAGTCCAGACTGTGAAAGAATGTAAATTTGCGAAATCCAATTGCGAATTTCTAGCCTGGCACGCAGTGAAAGTCACAAATCGTGATCAACGCTGCTCTCTCATCCGGCACTCCAGAAATTTTGAAGTCTGCACGGGAAAACTGTCTTTCAAAAAAACAATTGTGCTTGCTTGTGGACCTTATACCTGCGCAGTGTCGCAAGCCTCATAATTCTCTAAACCATTTTTATGGGGTGGTTCCGGTCGCATGACCTCGAGCTAAGTCGTGTGATCGGGACGTAAGGAGAGCCTCGGCATCCTTTCGCAAAAGTATAGCAGCTTACTTGCCCCTACCAAATTGACTCATTCTTTCCGGTTCGCTGTTGTTTTTGTCTTCCTTGATGCCGGTAGAGTCTCGTAGGACGTGATCCGGCGCAACTTACGTTTGGCCAACAATAAATACGATCAACGTCCACCACGCGCGGAAATTGGCATCGGCTTTCTAAGCTCAGTCTTCTACGCAGTGTTCCGCATCGCGTTTAAGACGGGCTTCCTTCAACCGTTTGGTTTTTTCCTCGCGAGCCGCTTTTCATCGCTGATTATCTCGCGCGCTACTCGGTCAGTTTGCTCGTCTTTGGAAATCCGTTTGTTCGGTAAAAAGGGTTGCTTCTTTTCTGTCATAAACGACAACTTTCACCCACGGGATACAAATTATTTGGCAGGACAGCTAGCGCAGCCGTCCCGCCTGGTCTTACTCAGGCAAGAGCGATATTCGTCGCGTTGCTGCGACCGTCGCGGCCAGCCTCGACATCGAAAGTCACTTTCTGGTCGTCCGCGAGACCGGTAAGCCCGGAGCGTTCGACGGCCGAGATGTGAACGAACACATCCTTGCCGCCGTCCTCCGGCGCAATAAATCCGAACCCTTTGGTGGTGTTGAACCATTTCACGGTGCCATTGGCCATTCCGTCGTCTCCTTTTGAATTGTGCCACCCGCGTAATGCGGTGGCCTTGGCGTCAGTCAGAGCAATCGAGACTGAAGCCTTCAATGGAGACAGCTGGTCGAGGTGCGATAACGGTCGCTATTGGTGTATGACGGCAAGAGATACGAATTACAAGCTTCGTCTTCATCTTCCCTTCGGCTGTTCAAATGGGCATGGTGCCTGCAACTGGTCATTCCAAGCTTGTAGTCCCGACCAATCCAATTAGGGATAAGTCTTCTCTGACCAAGTTGGCCGGGACTGCCTCAGGAAGAAGCCCGACACCGTGCGATGAACCTCAAATTGAAAGCAAGAGAATTCAAAGGTACTAGTTAATTTTTCAGAAAAATTCATAGTGCTTGCTGCGTTGACGGTTTGGAATGGCCGACGATCACGTACTTCTTCGCTCGGGACGTCTGAACAGCGCTCGTCTTTGGGGACAATGTTGCTTGCCCCGCCGATGCGTACGTCTGAGGCAACACCATAAACGTCTCCTTCGGGCTCGAAGCGGACTTGCGGCGCTGCGGCGGGGTGAGTTTGGAGGCTGTCTCGAAAGCAGACTTTGCAAGACTAAAGATGATCTGGCGTTTTCACGGGCTTGGCTCGATGCGCGGCCATTCGGCTCTCGGAAGCTGTCGTCTGTTCGATCTGGGCTGACCGACTGCTTCGAGCCCACAGCAGAAGTGTCAAGACCTTGCTGCATGCGCTCGCGGCGTGGAAAATGGTGCGAGAAGGTAAGATCCGGTGCCGTCAAGCAGCGGGAATACCGGCCATTCGTGCAAAACGCAGCGAAAATCAGGGGTCGAATTCACAGGTGGCGGGACAAAGCCGACCTGCAATTCGGACTTCGCTGGCGCGGTATATATCGTCGTCGCACCGGAGCCGAAACAGCATTGCGACCGGGTTCCTAACGCTGGTCTTCCTGGGCCGCGAAGAAAACTGAAGCTTCTACCTCATCTTCGCAATAGGCCGGTTCGGTCAACCGCCTGCTAGCCGGCTTTCGAGGAGTTCGCCTTGCTCTTCTAAAAGTGGGTATGCGATCATGGCGAACGCGGTGTTGAGCATCTTCAGGGATCTCAAGACATCGATATGGATCGCGCTGGTTTCTATCGACTCGGCAAGGCCCTGACGCAACCGTGTGAGGTGCTTGCGTTCCAGTATCTGTTCGATTTCGCGGATCGTTTCCTTCTGTTCCACCAGTTCGCGCGCCGCTCCGACGTCTTCGGACATTAGGACGGCAATGCCATGCTGGACATTTCTGAGCACCCGATCGTGGAACTCGGAAAGGTCGCGCCGCCCTTCGTCCGAGAAGTTGGTTTTCTCCAGATGTTTTTGACGCGCGAGGCTGACCATTTTTCGGGAGATCACTTCTGCACCGGATTCGAGGTTGGTTGCCACCCCGGCGAGATCAAAAGCGCGAGTGCCGGTGTCTTCATTCGGATCGCTGCTTCGAATGCCCGACAGGTAGACCCTCAGATCATGTGACATGCGCGAAATGGTGCGTTGCTCCGAACGGACCTTCACGGCAACGTCCTCGTCGAAGCTGTCAAACAAAGGCATTGCGTCCCTCAACATGATCTCGATGCGGTTGCCGATGTCGACCAGTTCGCGCTGTGCGCAGGCAAAGGCGCGGGCGGGATGGTGCATGACAGTGGGGTCGAGGGCAGAACGGTTATCTTCGGTGCTCGCGCGACCGGTGACCGGCAGCAGGAATCCGGCCAATTGCGTCGAAGGCTTCAGCAGCAGCATTCCAGCCAAAAGCAGGGCCCCGTTAAAGGCGAGATGAACGTTCAGCGTCTGTTGTTGAGCGGTCGCACCGGGAAGGATGTCGGCATCAAGCCAGAACAGCAGACCCAACGCGATGCAGGCACCGCCGCCGCGCAACACAAGGTTGCCAAGGATGACGCGCCGCACTTCGACTTCTGCATGCAGGGTCAAAAAGAAAGCGATGAAGGCACCGCCCAGATTCGCGCCCAACACCATGGCAACCGCAGCCCCAAGCGGTAGTACCCCCTGGGCCGCCAAGGTCGCGAACAGCAGCACGGCGGCGACGCTGGAATGAACCAGCCAGGCAAATAGGGCGGCGAGCAGGAAGGCCGTGAAGACATCTCCTGAGAGATAAGCCATGGTCGATTTCGCCGCGTCGCTTTGCGCCAACGGGTTGCTTGCTTCGCGGATCAGGTCAAGTGACAAAAAGATCAGAGCGAGACCGATCAGAATGCGCCCGACCTGCCTGAGGCTTCGGCGGGAACTGCGCAGAAAGATCACCACGCCGAGGATCAGCAGAAGCGGCGTCAGGGCCGAGATTGGCGATGTCAGGATCTGGACGACGATCGCCGAGCCCAGATCCGCACCAAGCATGATCGCGAGCCCGGCGGCACCGCTGATTGCGCCTGCGGACATGAACCCCGCCAACAACATTGCCACGGCTGTGGAGCTTTGCAGAAACATGGCCGCCGCAGCACCCGTTGTGGCGGCAGCGAAACGGTTGCTTGTCGAACGCTTCAGCCATTGTCTCAGCTCGCCGCCAAAGGCGCGCTCGAACCCGGTGCGCACAAGGCGAACCGCCCAGATCAGAAGGGCGGCCGCGGCGACAAGGTTCAGAGCAATCATGATGGGCGAATTATCCATGGCTCACCAACTTAGAATGGAAATGGGCCATCAGACGGGTCGAGAGGCACCGCGCTCCATATGCCGCCAGGGGCCGTGTCGATGACCGCACAGCCGGTTGGCCCTGTCAAGAATCCCACTGTGGCACTGACCCGCCGATCCAACGCAAAACCGCTGCATACCGAAGGTGCGGTTGCAACCCGGTGGTGGCCAAGTAGACCGTGATGAATTCCGTGGACGTGACCCGCGATCAGGGTGATGTCGCACCGGGTGTCAGCAAGTTCTGCTTCCAGAGCCTCAGCGTTTTCAAGGCCAATTGCATCCATGAACCGGATCCCGGTTTTGATCGGCGGATGATGCAGCATGATGACCACCGGACCTTGACCCGCCGTGTCCAGCGCGTTGCGCAGTAGGTCGAGGCTATCTTCGCGCAAGCGGCCGCCGCCCTGTCCTTCGACCAAGGTGTCCAGACCGACAACAAGCGTATCCCCGATGGTTGTGGCCCAGTCGATCAGGCCGCTGGGAGGCGTTGCGTCGAGATTGGCAAAGGCGGCCCGAAATGGCTCGCGCGCATCGTGATTGCCTGGGACAACGTAAATTGGCATGTCGAGACGTTCGAGTTCGGCCCTGGCAAAGGCATAGCTGTCCGCGCTGCCATCGTCGCTGATATCGCCCGAGACCAGCAAAGCGTCCAGCGGATCGAGAGCCGCCTTCATTTCCAAAAGCCGATCTATAACGGCTGTCAGGGTGCGGCGAGTGTCCAAAACGCTGGAGGCAAGTGCGCCTTCCTCTACCACATGCAGGTCGCTGAGTTGCAGAAACTGGGCCATCGCCTCACTTGATCCCTGCGCGCAGGAAGGCCTGCACGAACTGGCGCTGGAAGATCAGGAAAGCGATCAGGAGCGGGGCGACCGACATCATTGTGGCGGCAGAGATCACGCTGATATCGACGCCGTTTTCCGGTGCGCCAAAGATCGACAAGCCAACTGTCAAGGGGCGTGTGTCGGGTGAATTGGTCACGATAAGCGGCCACAGGAAATTGTTCCAGTGAGTCGAGACCGAAACAAGGGCATAGGCCAGATAAGTCGGCCGGGCGAGGGGCACATAAACTCGCCACAAGATGCCGACCCAGCCGCAACCCTCGACCCGCGCCGCCTCGTGCAACTCAATCGGTACGCCCTTGAAAGCCTGCCGCATCAGGAAGATGCCGAAGGCCGAAGCCATATATGGCATACCCACGCCCAGGATCGTATCGAACAGTCCAAGGCGCGAAACCATGGCGTAGTTTTCGACGATCAGCACTTCTGGCAGAATGAAAAGCTGCATCAGCACTAGGATGAACACGAAATCCCGCCCCGGGAACTGCACCTGCGCAAAGGCAAATCCCGCCAAAGTGGTCACGATGAACTGTCCGATCAGGATGACCGTTACCAGCAGGAAGGTGTTGAGAAAATACTTCAGCCAAGGCGCGCCCGCCCAGGCAGTACGGAAATTATCCAGCGTCCAGGGCGAAGTGATGTTGAAGTTTACCGCGTCCGACGTGGTGTGAAACGCGGCCCAGAAAGCGAACACCAGCGGTGAGATCCAGATGATCGCGAGCAGCAGGGCTCCCAAAGCCTCGATGTTTCGGGTCAGCGTGTTCATTGGTAATGAGTCCGCTTGTCGAGAATGGTGAACTTGATCCCTGCCACGACGCCCAGCACCACCAGCACCAGAATGGTCATGGCCGCCGCATGCGGCGCATCAAAGAAGGCAAAGGCCATTTCCCAAATGTAGTAGAGGATCAGCTTGGAGGCATCATTCGGACCGCCCTTGGTCAGAATGAACAAGTGGTCGATCAGCTTGACCGAGTTGATCAGTGCGTTGACCATGATGAAGAGCGTCGTTGGCATCAAGAGTGGCAGCACGATCCGGCGCGTGTAGGTCCAGCGGCTGCACCCCTCGATGTCCGCGGCCTCCTTGAGGTCCTCAGGGATCGTCTGAAGTGCTGCGAGATAAAAGATCATGAAGAACCCGGCCTCTTTCCAGATTGTCACGATGATCACAGCCCAAAGCGCTGTCTCAGGCTGGCCCAACCAGTTGACGCTGGGCAGGCCGAACAGGCCCCCAATCTGGTCCAGCACACCTAGGCCCGGCGTATAGAAGAACAGCCACAGGTTCGCCGCGGCGATCATTGGCAGCACGGTCGGGGTGAAATAGGCGGTGCGGATGAAGCCGCGCGCGGGGATCTTGGAATTTGCCCAAAGCGCCATAGCAAGGGCGATGGCAATGGAGATCGGTATGGTTGCGCCCGCGTATATCAGGTTGTTGGTGACCACCTTCCAGAAGGTCGGATCGGCGAATAGGTCGGTGTAATTCTCGACCCCTTTGAATTCGCTCGGGCGGCGGCGGGTTTCGCGGCTGAACAGACTCGACCAGAGCGTCGCAAGCGAAGGGTAGAAGGCGAAAGTCGTGAGCAGGATCGCCGCCGGAGACAGCAGAATCCATCCATAGATGGCCTGCCTGCGGCGTTCGTTGCTGACGTGATCGGCCATGAGGCGGACTTTCGCGAAAAGTGAAGATCAGGCGCCCGGTCACCCGGGCGCCCGTGAGTGCTTACTGATAGTCGCGAAGCAGGCGCACGGCAGCGGCCTGTGCTTCAGCGAGCGCATCCGCCGGGGACTTCGCATCGGTCAGCGCGGCTTGGATCGCGTTGTTCAGACCTTCTCGCACACGGGCGGTCTCGAAGGTGGAGAACTCGGCAACAGCATTTTCAAGCTGGTTGCGGGCCACCAAAGCTGGCGGGAATTCCTGCGTGTAGTTCTTGAGCGCGTCGGTTTCATAAGCCGCGGGCGAAACACCCATGTAGCCGGTGCCAATCGACCATGCCGCCGCCTGTTCGGGCGCGGTCATGAATTCGATAAGCTTCAGCGCGGCAGCCTGTTCCTCGGGCGAGGTGTCCTTGAAGACGTAGAAGTTTCCGCCGCCAGTGGGCGATCCCTTGCGCACATTCGCAGGCAGTTCCGCCACGCCAAAGTCAAAGCTGGCGTTGTTCTTGACCGCTGTCAGGTTCCCGGTGGAATGCCACATCATCGCTGTCTGCCCTTCAAGGAAGGCCTGGCGCAATGTGCCCCATTCCACGGTGCCCGTCGGCATGATGCCATGCTCCTGGCTCAGCGATTTCCAGAACTCCAGCGTTTCAACAACGGCTGGATCGTCGAAATAGGTGGTCAGACCGTCATCCGACATCACTTCCTTACCGTTCTGGATCGCCAGCGCCTGGAACATCCAATAGGGATAGCCCGTGGACGGGATCATCAGGCCATAGCTGCCGTCCTTCGTCAGCGCCTTACCCATCGAGATCATCTCGTCCCAGGTGGTGGGCGGTGCTTCGGGATCAAGGCCTGCGGCCTTGAACATGTCCTTGTTGTAGTAGGCCACGATTGTCGAGCGCTGGAAAGGGATGCCCCAGGTCTTGCCCTCGATCTTGCCGTTGGCCATCAACGCTGGATAAAAGCTGTCGAGCCAACTTGCGTCCACGCCTTCGATATCATCAAAGGCGACGATGATGTCCTGCTCAATCAGGTCATAAGCGTCGATGGAGAACATCACCGCCAACTGGGCAGGCTCACCCGACGCAAGTGCCGACAGCGCCCGCACGCGGGTGTCGTCGTAGTTTCCCGAATAGATCGCGTTGACCTTGATGTCAGGGTTTGCGGCTTCGAAGTCGGCGACGATCCCGTCCACCACTTCGGTCAGCGCGCCGCCAACAGCGATCGGATAGTACATGGTCAGTTCGGTTTCCGCCGTTGCCGGTGCGGCGAGGGCGGTGGCTGACACGGCGGCCAGTCCCAGTTTTCTGAATGCGTTCATCGGTATCCTCCCTGGATATGCATTAGAATTGCATAGCCGGTCACCCGGCTTGTTGCGCGAGCCTTTGGCCTGCGGAGTCGAAGAAGTGTAAGTCTTTGTCAGAGAAAGAAATTTCCATCTCCTCGCCTGCTGGGATGTTCCGGAGGCCCGGCAAGCTGACGGTCAGTCCGGACGCGCCTGGATGCGACAGGCCGACAAAGGTTTCAGACCCCAGAAACTCGCATTCCGAAACTTTGCAGGTCATCCGCCCGGTTCCAGCCTCGGCGACCTCAACGTTCTCGGCGCGCAGGCCGATCCGGGCAGCCTCTCCAAAGCCCGGCAACGCAGAGCCTTCGATCAACGCCATAGGCGGCGCGCCGACGAACTCGGCGACGAAGGTGTTTGAGGGTTTGTAATACAGCTCTTCCGGGGTGCCAGTTTGCTGAATGTGGCCGTCTTTCATCAGCACAACCATGTCGGCCATGCTCATAGCCTCAGTCTGGTCATGGGTGACGTAGACGACCGTGATGCCCAGATCGATTTGCAGCTTCTTGATGTCCTTGCGGACAGAGGCGCGCAGTTTGGCGTCAAGGTTGGAGAGTGGCTCGTCCATCAGACAGAGCGGCTGGTTTGCTACGATCGCTCGGGCCAGCGCCACACGTTGCCTCTGACCGCCCGAAAGTTCTCCCGGCTTGCGGTCCTCGTATCCCAGCAGCCCCGTGATCTCGAGAGCGCGGGTCAGTTTCTCGCGCCGCTCTGCAGCGCCGACCTTCCGCACTTTCAATCCAAAGACCACGTTCTCTGCCACGTTTAGGTGCGGGAATAGCGCGTAGGACTGGAACACCATCGAAAGATTGCGCTCGGATGGGGCCGCTTTGGTCACGTCGCGACCGTCTATGGTGATCTGCCCCTCATCCGGCAGTTCGAGACCGGACAAGAGCCGCAGGGTAGTTGACTTTCCGCAGCCCGAGGGGCCAAGGAGTGCGACAAAAGCCCCACGCGGTATCGAAAGCGAAATGTTCTCGACCCCAAGCTGCCCGTTCCACCTCTTGGCGACGTTGTCCACGTGAACGAAGGTTGCCACGTTATTCATTCTGTCTTCTCCGCGAATAGGAGACCGTCGCCGAGCGCCTCGATGACCGGATCGAATTCAGCCGCCGGCCGCCGGTCGCACACCACCTGATCGACGTCTGTGATCATCGCGCCTGCAGCCGGGGCGAGGCGACCGAACTTGCTGTGGTCGATCACAAGGATCGAGCATTGTGCATTGGACCGCATTCGCTCGGACGCCCGAACCTCGGACTCATGAAATTCAAGCAACCTGCCGTCCTCGCCGACCCCAGCGGTTCCGAACAGGGCAAATTCGGCACGGAAGCGCCCGAAAAAGTCGACCACTTCTTCTCCGATGAAATCGCGGTCGGGAAGCCGAAGCTCGCCGCCTGGAAGAATGATGCGATTCGAAACTTCCTCGCTCAGAGTCATGGCCGCGCTGAGGTTGTTGGTAATGATGGTCAGTTCTTTGCGATAGCGAAGGGCCCGCGCAACACTCAAGGCCGTCGACCCAATAGAGATGAAGAGCGTCGCGCCGTCCGGAATCTGTGCTGCTGCAACTTCAGCAATCGCTCGTTTGCTGGCGAGGTTGGTCCCGGCGCGCTGGTCAAATGGCGTGTTCAGGCGATCTTCGGCGAGTTCGATCCGACCGTGCGCCCGACGCAACGTGTTGCCATCACACAGGACGTCGATATCTCGGCGGATCGTTTGCGTGGAAACGCCCAACATTTCGGCAAGCGAACCGACGCTGACGCCACCGCGCTCCTGAACGACCTGCTGGATCATATCGCGTCGTCTGATCTTTTTCGATGCCATCGAATCCCTGATGTTTTGTTCGAAAAATATCGAACAAAAGCGACAAAGCAACAAAAAAATCCAGTCTCAACTCGTATATTAGAGCAATTTATGTCGTTTTGTTGTTTTCGCTTTCATTTTTGTTTGCTCTCGTTACCATGGGTTCAGTAACGCGCACGACGCGTGCCGCTTTCTAAAGGGACCGCGCTGAACACATGGATGATGTAAACAGCATCTTCGAAAGGTATCAGTCGGTTCGCCACCGTCTTCCGGTTGCCAACTTCGCCGCTGATACCAAATTGGTGAATTCGCTGCTGGACGTAGTGGGCGATGTAGATGCTTTCGTTTTTGACGCCTTCGGTGTTTTGAATGTCGGTGAAACTCCTATACCCGGAGCAGCGGAAAGGCTGGACCAGCTTCGAGATAATGGGCACGCAATCCGCATCCTTTCAAATGCGGCAAGCTACAATCATGATTGCGCGACCGAAAAATTCCGCAAATTGGGCATGCGTGTTGAACCAGAGGAAATTATTACCAGTCGCGATGCAACGCTGCGTGGGCTGGATGACATACTCTGGGGGTGCATTGCCGCGTCGAGCGATGACTTGTCGGACATTTCGGCCGACACGTTGCGCCTCAACGGTGACCGGTCGGAATATGACCAGGTCGAGGGCATTCTGTTTCTTTCGACTGAAAATTGGACTTCCGAGCGTCAGGGCATCCTAACTGAGAGCCTCTTGGCCAATCCGCGGCCCGTTGTAATCGCCAACGCGGATATCGCGGCCCCACGCGATCATGGCTTCTCGCTTGAACCTGGCCACTTTGGCCACATGCTGATCGACAAGGGTCTAACGAATATCAGTTTCTTTGGAAAACCCTTCCCCGAAGTCTTTGAGATGGTCAAAGAAAGCCTAGTTGGCGTTGCGCCAGGCCGGATAGCCATGTGCGGCGACACTCTGCATACGGATATTCTCGGGGCCGCTGCGCAGGGGTGGCGTACCGTGCTTGTCGAGCGGGATGGGATGTTCTGCGGTGTTAACGTAAGCGACTTCTGCACCCGGTCGGCGCTTGTCCCAACATGGCGGCTTTCGCGCATCTGATTTCTCCAAGTTGCCACCCGGATACGGGGCACATGTCTATCTTGGTCGCAATTAGCAAGTGTCGTCTCCAAACGGCAGCAAGGTGGCGCTAACAAGACTGTCGAATGGATGCGAGCTAGGTCCGCCACGCCCGCGGGAATCGTATCCAGGCATAATGCAGCGGAAGATTGGTTTGGATTGAGCCCAAGAAACTGGCGCGCAATGTCCGCATCGGTGATCAAAGCTGCGACGCAGCAGGAGCGCCGCTGCACGTAAGGGCGGATGCTGCGTCAGCAATAGCTGCAAATGCACAAGTCCGGATGTCCGCAAAGCAGACCTGGAACTCTACTTTCGGCAATGACCGAGAAGCGGGACATGTGCTGCGCCTTCGACGGAAACTTGCAACTCACGTGAGACGAGGCCTTTTCGTTCAAAAACCTAATAGCCTGTTCTTGTGTTTCAAATATGTTAGGCGCAGATCCAAAAAGACTTGCCAAACCTCCATCCGGGCAACCCGTGGAGAAGCACTCTATCTCTGACCAATCTTGTGGTTCTTGAAAAGTGCCTTGTACTCGCGCGGTTGCGAGCGCCAGTACTGGTGCGGGGCATTGATCTCGGCCCCCAATTCGGCCGCGGCGTGCCATGGCCAACGCGGGTTGTAGAGCATTCCACGAGCGAGGGCGACGGCATCGGCGTCACCCTTTTCTAGGATTGCTTCCGCATGTGCCGGCTCGGTGATTAGTCCGACTGCAATAGTCGGCAGCCCCACTTCCTTTTTCACTCTCGCGGCGAGGGAAACTTGATAGCCACGGGACAGTGGGATTTCCTGTTTCGACGACACACCTCCGGACGACACGTGAATGGCTGCACAGCCTTGATCCTTTAGGGCATTGCCGAGCGCAACGGTGTCCTCGATATCCCATCCGCCCGAGACCCAATCGGTCCCGGAAACACGCACCCAGACGGGCATACCTTCCGGCACGGCGGACTTGACAGCATTGAAGACTTCCAAGGGAAAACGCATTCGATTTTCCAGACCCCCGCCGTAGGCATCCGATCTTTGGTTTGCGATGGGCGACAGGAACTGATGCAGCAGATAGCCATGCGCCATATGCACTTCGATGCCACGAAAGCCGAGCGCCGCGGATCGCCGGGCAGCCGATGCGAAATCCTTCTTGATCTTGGCCAGCCCCGCGCCGTCGAGGGCAACGGGCGCGTCCTCTTCTAGCGCATGAGGTAACGCGGACGGTGCAACCGCCTTCCAGCCAGACGGCTGGTCCGGCAGGATCTGTGCCCCTCCCGCCCAGGGAACCTGGCTGGAGGCTTTGCGCCCCGCATGCGCAAGCTGGATGACCATTGGAGAGACGGAATATCGAGTTACCGCGTCGATCACACGTTTCAATGCGGCTTCATTCTCCTCCGAGTAGAGGCCAAGATCATCCGGTGTAATCCGCCCTTCAGGGGAGACAGCCGTCGCCTCTATAACGAACAACCCAGCGCCCGCCAGAGCAAGATTGCCCATATGGATCAGGTGCCAGTCCTGCGCGTTTCCATCGACGGCGGAGTACTGACACATCGGTGCAATGACGATCCGATTTTCAAGCTCCAGCGACCCAAGCTTCCACGACGAGAAGAGATGACTCATTCTAACTTTCCTTGTTCATGTTGGGTCATGTCAGGCCGCGGCCCAAGCAATCACGGACGGTCCACCACGAAATCCGGTTGGATGCCCGTCCGCTCAATGGCCTGATCCGCGTTCCCACCGGCAAACAAGCCAAAACCGGGAATGAGAGCCGACGCAATACCATAGGCACGCGCGTCGAGGATATCCGTGTGCAGACTGTCACCAACCATGACAACGCGCGAGCGGTCGACATCGCCCAAACGCTCGAAGACCAAGTCAAAGATATTGGCGAAAGGTTTGCCATAAAACTGAGGCTCTATATCGGCGATATCCGCAAGCCTGTGCGCGATATGGCCCGGCTCGACTGAGAAGCCGGTTTCACGCGGTGCAACGATATCCGGGTTTGCCACAAAGACCGGCTTGCTCTGCCGTTGCACCGCATTTTCCAACAGGTTCTGCCGTTCATCCGTCCAGTCCCCGGTTCCTATCAGCAGGACGGAGTCGCACGCCTCGTAAGGCTCCGGATCGTCTTCCAACAACCGTGTTTGCGGGAGCCCAAGGTCACTCAAGTCCGCAGCGGCCGGCGCAACCGCACCCCAAAGCCGTTCCCGGTTGCCATTCATCATGGACGAAAGCGTTTCGCGGCTTGTGACGATGTCCTCCCGGGCAAGCAGAAACCCGAGCGATCGGTACTTTTTCAAAAGGTCTGCACTGTCCAAGCTGGCAGCATTCGAGACCACGAGCACGCGTTTGCCCCCGCTCTGCAACTCGGCAACGCTCTTAGGCGCGCTGGGTATCACGCTCTCGCCCACGTTCAGGACACCGAAGGCATCGAGCAAAAAAACATCAAACCGATCAGCGATGACAGAGAGCGACACCACACGTTCAGTAGCACCCTGTTTGGGAGTTGTCGTTGGCAGTCGATGCCGTGAGGCTTCATATGCGTCGAGCGCCTGATCCGCAGTGATCGACATCATATGATCGCACCCCGCACCTTGGCAGATACCCATTCGCTGACAACGACGGCAACAAGGATCACGATCAGGATAAGGCTGACCTGTGGCCAGGCGAGGACGTTCAGCGACGAGGAAAGCTGCAGACCAATGCCCCCGGCTCCGACTAGCCCAAGAACCGTACTCTCGCGGATGTTGATGTCCCAGCGGAAGACGGCGATGCCAGCAAAGGCAGGCAGGATCTGCGGAACGATGCCATAGGCCATGACTTGCCAGCGGCTCGCGCCTGTTGCCGTGATGGCCTCCACTTGGGTATGGTCAATTTCCTCGATCGCTTCGTAAAGAAGCTTGGCGCAAAAACCGATGGACCGGATCGCAATTGCAATCACCCCGGCAAAGACGCCGGGGCCGATGATCGCGATGAGCAGGAGCGCCCAGATCAGGGAGTTGATCGAGCGGGTCGAGACAATGATCAGCAGCGCAATCGGCCGGACGAACAGCGCCGACGGCGTGGTGTTGCGCGCCGCAAGAAACGCAACGGGTATCGCGAGACAGAGCGCGATCAGGGTGCCAAGCGTGGCGATATTGAGAGTATCCCAGATCGGGCGCCCGAGTTGCGCAATGTATGCCCACCGCGGCGGCGTCGCGCGGGTCCAGATGTCATTGGCGATGCGCGGGGCATCCCAGACGAAGAACCACGTCGTCGCGTCCGAGATACGCTGCCAGCACACCACGAATATCGCGACGCCGGTCAGCCAGCCGAACCAGCGGACAAGGCTCTCCCCCGTTGTGCGTCGCCGCCAGACTTGTGCGTCTTCGCGCTCCAACACCGGCATTACTGGACCCTCGCGCGAATGATGCCCGAGAGGTATTCGAGCGCCATCACGATCCCGATGATCAACAGAAGGATCGCGGCGGCGGTGTCATACTCATATCGGTCAAAGGCCGTGTTCAACGTCGCTCCGATCCCACCTGCGCCAACCAGGCCAAGGATCGCACTTTCCCGAAAGTTAATGTCGATCCTGTACATCGACAGGCCAACAAGGCGGGGCATGACCTGAGGTTGCACGCCGTAATTGATCCACTGCATCCAGCGCGCGCCACTGGCCTTGATGGCTTCAGCCTGCACCTTGTCCATCGACTCGATATCTTCGGCCAGCAGTTTTGACAGAAAGCCGATCGTCGCGAAGGAAAGCGTCAGGAAACCAGCTAGCGGGCCGAACCCGAAGATCGCGACGAGCAGAATCGCGACGATAATCTCTTGCAGCGCGCGGCTAATCGCAACGATCCCACGGCAGATCATATAGACGGGTAAAGGAGCGATGTTGCGCGCTGCCCCGAGGCCGATGGGAATCGAGATCAGGATGCCCACGACGGATGCAGCGACGGTCATCACGATGCTTTCCAGCAGTCCTTCCCAGATATCTCCCCACCGCGAGGTGAAGTCGGGACTGGTGAAGGCCAGTATGAACGCCCAGCCACGATCGAGGCCCTCATAGACACGGCCCCAGTCGACCTCGATCGTCATGAAGGCGGCGATCAGATAGGCAATGAACCCAAAGATCAGCACCCAGCGCAGCCAAGTGCGTTTGACGAAGTGCGGCTTCCGCCAGCCCTTGCCGAGCATGTCATCCAGTTCGCGATGACTCATTCCGCCGCCTCGATGTCTTCGTCGTCTTCATCCACCTTCTCGATGGTCGCTTCCCAGTCTTCTTCACCGTATATCTCGGTCAGCTTGTCGGGCGTCAAACCGTTTGGGCCGCCGTCATAAACAATCTCACCGAAGCGCAGGCCAACCACACGGGGCACGAACATCTGTGCCAAAGCGACGTCGTGAATATTGATGATCGCGGCCAGTCCGCGCTCTTGGCAAAGCTCGGTAATCAGACGCATGATCTGTCGACTGGTCTTCGGATCGAGCGATGCCGTCGGCTCGTCCACCAACAGAAGCTTCGGGTTCTGGATCAGCGCCCGGCAGATGCCGACCCGCTGACGCTGGCCACCCGAAAGCTCATCGGCACGTTTGTCCGCCATATGCAAAAGACCGACGCGGTCGAGCAAGCGAAATGCTTCGTCCACATCCGCCTGCGGGTAGCGGCGGAGGAAAGAGCGCCAGAAGCCTACATAACCAAGCCGCCCTGACAGCACATTTTCCATGACCGTCAATCGTTCGACCAACGCGTATTCCTGAAATATCATTCCCATCTCACGCCGCGCTTTGCGCAGCGCGCCGGAGCCGAGTTTGGTCAAGTCCTCATCGTCCAGCATGACGGAGCCGCTTGTTGGTTCCACCAGTCGGTTGATGCAGCGGATCATTGTGGACTTGCCTGCGCCGGATGGACCAATCAGCGCTAGTACCTGTCCCTTGGTCACGTCGAGATCAATCGCCTTAAGCGCCTGATCCCCTGTTTTGTATGTCTTTGTTAGTTTCTGAAGGCGCAGCATGAAAAATCCCGGCAATGGGCTGTTGGCGGGCCAAGTCAGGCCCACCATATGCGTGGTGATATCACTCGCAGGCGTAGGATACGCCGTTGGCCGCGTCGATCTTGCGGATCACATCCCAGTATTCCTGATAGGTGATCGGGATGAACTGGCCCTCGTTCGACTTCGAGAACTCTTCTTCCAGCGATGTGCCTTCCCACTCGAAGTTGAAGAACGCATTGCGGATCTTTTCCTGCAACTCGGGCTTGAGGTTGTGAGCCGTGCCGTAACCCGTCGTCGGGAAGGTTTGCGATTTGTATATCGTGATGACGTCTTCTTCCTTGATGACGTCCCTGCTGATCATGCGGAATTTCACCGAGTTCGCGATCGATGCAGCCATGTAGTCCTTATTGGCCACGCCCAGAATCGAGTTGTCGTGCTTGCCCGAGAAAACCGGTTCGAAATCCCGCTCGGGGATCATGTCATAGTCCGCCTTCAGGATCGCTGACGGCGCCTTGAAGCCCGAGTTCGAGGTGGGTGAGGTAAAGGCCAATTGTTTGCCTTTGATGTCCTCGACTTTCTCTATGCCGGAACCGGGATGGGTGATGATCTCCATCTCGTAGCCGAAGCTGCCGTCCGTCGATGCCATGATGGCGAATGACCTGAAGCCCGCGCAATTCACTGCTAGCGGGTTTGATCCGGTATTGAAGCCTGCAATGTGCAAGCGACCCGAGCGCATGGCCTCGATCTGCGCGGCGTTGTTCTGAACCGGGAAAAAGACGACGTCCTTTCCTGTTTCCGCTTCCAGATGCTCAAGGAAATCCGACCACGCAGATTTATAGACGGCTGGGTCTTCCACTGGTGTGAACGCAAAGATCAGCGTGTCCGGATCAATCTGCTCGGATTCATCGGTTGGGATGTCCGCGATCAGGTCACCGTCGACGTCGCAGAAGCGCTCATCCAGGTCCCCCCGAGGGCAGTCTTGTGCAGAAGCAGCACTGCCCAGCGACAACATGGCGATGGCGGACGCGCCAAGCAGAAGTTTGATGTTCAGTTTCATTCTATCCTCCCAGATATTCAGACTTCGTTTTCTGATTAGAGTGCTTCTTTGTTTCTCAGCCGGCCACCACGGTTTCGACAGATGCCGCTTCCAGCGCGCTCATCAAAACGCCCTGTGGTCGTTTGTCGACCACAATCGAGTTCAAGTCAGCCAGGTCACTGACATGAGCCAACCCCTTTCGACCAAACTTTTGGGAATCGATCAGAAGGTGCCGGTGTGCTGCACGGTTCAGCATCATCCTTTTCACCGCAGCAAAACCACGTACCGATTCCGAGGGGCCCTCTTCGGAAAAGCCCGATGAACCGATCATGCAGCGATCCACATTGAAGCGTGCAAGAAACTCAAGCGTTTCAGTGCCAACAACCGCGGATTCAGTCGCGAGGTATTCGCCCGGGCAGATCAGGACTTCTGCGGTTCCATGCCCAAGTGTCATGGCCACAGGAATGGAATTCGTGATGACCGTGCACGGCGTACCAAGATAGGCGAGCGCACGCGCCATCTGGATCGTGGTCGACCCGGAATCGATCATCACCGTCTCGCCTTCACCAACGAGTTCAGCCGCGCGCCGCCCAATTCGTTCACGCTCTTCGATCCGGGCGCTCTCCCGTTCATCGAGGCTGGGGTAATGTCCCTGCGTCGCGGCTGAGACCCCACCATGGGCACGGGCAATCAAACCTTCATCCGACAGCGCATCAACATCCCGCCGCACTGTTTCGGTCGAGACATGGAAGCGCGCAGCCAGGTCACTGATACGGACATGTGGACGCAACTTGAGTTCAAGCAAAATCTGCCGCCGCCGCTCCCCTTTCTTGAAGCGCCCTTTGGCCTTTTCCTTGATTTGCGACTTGGCCATCCGACCGTCCCCGGCTCTCCCCTCGGCGCAGAGTGTGGTCTTTCAGGCGATATTTCAACATTTTTGTTGCATAAACCACGTTTGGGTGTGAGATTTCAGAAAACACTCGGGAAATTCGGGATTTGCACAACGACGTGCTGCATTGCTCGACACCAAACGCGTCAGCGGCCCCATGATTTTGCTGGCCACGCATATTGCCGCCGCTGTGGCGTTGTTGCTCTGGTCCGTGCGCTTGATCAGGACAGGCGTCGAACGTGCTTTCATGCCGGAACTGAAGCGGCGCCTGAAGGCTCTTTCGGGAAGCCACCTCTCCGCAGCGTCAGGCGGAATGCTCGCGACGATGGTGATGCAAAGTGCGACGGCCGTCGCTCTAATTGGAGCCGGCTTTGTAGTGTCCGGCATGTTGGCCACACCCGCAGCCCTTGCATTGATCCTTGGAGCCGATCTCGGCTCGGCATTGATCGCGCAGGTGCTTTTCCTGCCCGTGCAGCATGCCATCCCGTTTGTCTTGTTGGCCGGTGTCGTGACGTTCTTCAAAGCGCGCACTCGTAAAACCAAGCAGGTCGGCCGCATACTCATCGGGTTTTCGCTTGTTTTACTGTCGCTGGACCTGATCCGGCAAGCCACGGCACCCGTCGCGGGAAACGAGATCGTGCAAGCGATCGCTACTTATTTCCATAGCGACCTGGTCAGTGCGTTCGTTCTAGCCGCCGTTTTGGCCTGGGTCATGCACTCCAGCCTCGCTGCCGTGTTGACCTTTGCCACCTTCGCCAGCGCAGGACTAATCACCGCGCCGGTCGCCGCCGCGTTGGTGATCGGGGCCAACCTTGGTGGGGCTTTCATTCCATTTGTGATTTTGTCAGGGTCCGACAGGCCCGCGCGCATTGTTGCCCTCGGCAATCTTCTGGCACGTGGCAGCGTCACGCTCGCCTTCCTCGCTGCCCTGCTTATGGGTTTCCCTCAGCCGGCCCTCTCCACTATCGCCGCTGGTCAGCAGGCGATTATCCTGCACATCGTCCTGAATTTAAGCGTACTGATTGTGGCGCTCCCCGTTGTCGGAGCGCTAGTCCGTTTGGGCGAGCGGGTTATACCAGAACGGATGGAAGCCGCAGGTACATCGGTCACCGCTCTGGATGAAGGCGCCTTGGATCACACGCCGCTGGCACTGGCCTGCGCACAGCGGGAACTGCTGAGGATGGCAGAGATGGTTCAAGCTGCGCTGCTGCCGGTCATGGATCTGTTCCGGACATGGAGCCCCGAAACCGCGCGCATGATCGAGATACGTGAAGACAAGATCGATCGCATGCACTTCGAGATCAAAATCTACATTTCGCAGTTGCGAGAGCGAGCCCTGTCCGAGGTGGATGAAAAGAAAACTCTCGAAATCGTCGCGACGGCCAACAGTCTCGAAGAGGCCGCCGATCGCATCGCCGTCAACCTCATCGCACTGGCAGAAAAGATGCGCGACGGCGCTCTTGCTTTCTCGGACGAAGGGACGCGCGATCTCGAGTATTTCCACGATCAGGTCGTCACCAACGGCCAGCTTGCGCTTCAGGTTTTGACAACCGGCGATGCCGAGGCCGCCCGGCACCTTGTGGCAGAAAAGGATCGTATCCGGGTAGAAGAACAACACCTTCAGGAGCGCCATCTCAAACGCCTGCAACACGGTGGCACGGCGAGTATTGAAACAACAAACATTCATCAGGAGGTGTTACGTCTATTGAAACAGGTGAATGCGGCCCTGAGCTACGTCGCCTATCCGATTGCCGAGGAAACCGGAGATTTGCTGGGCAGTCGTCTTGCACAGCACAATCAAGCTGGAGGCATGGCATGAGTCCGAAAAAAACCACGGCCGAACAGACTGCGGCGCTGCCTGTCCATTGGGACAATAACGGCAAGCTGCGGGTTCTGATGGTCACGTCCCGTGATCGCGGGCGCTGGGTGATGCCAAAAGGGTGGACAATGGATGGCAAGAAGCCCTGGCAGGCAGCAAAGATTGAAGCGCTTGAGGAAGCCGGTGCCGTTGGGTTCGTTTCAGACGAGCAGATTGGCACGTATCATTACGAGAAGCGGTTCGAAAACGGGCGCTCAGTCTGGTGCCGTGTGACGGTCTACCCCATGATTGTCGAAAAACTGAAGCGCCGGTGGAAAGAGAGCAACGAGCGTAAAAGACACTGGTTCTCGCTCGCCAAGGCTGCGAAGGTGGTGGACGAACCTGAGCTAACCGATTTGCTCCGGGCATTGGCGAAGGACCCGGAGAAGCTGACGGAATTGTAGGATTGGTCTTGTCAGAAGAACTTTGCTTGAGCAGGGCAGGGCGGTTGCGTAGCGTTTAGGAATGACCAAACCTGCCTCTTTCAAGTACTTCAAAACCAGTCCCGAGATCAACCGCCTGGCGGTGATGCTTTATGTCTGATTTCCGCTTTCGCTTCGAAATGTCGAAGATCTGCTGCATGAGCGAGGCATCGACGTGAGCCACGAAACCGTCCGATACTGGTG